>JAZQPA010000181.1:0-7088 GCA_045628125.1 Bacteroidaceae bacterium | reverse complement strand
TCACCACCAAACAATGAGAAGATAATGGTACGCTTTGGCTTGAAACCGCTGGTTGCCAAGTTCTTTGCAGCACCCATAACGATAACGGAACCGCTGGCATTATCGGTAGCACCCTCACACAGATAAGGCTGGAAACCAATGTGATCCAAATGACCACCCAAGGTAATGTACTCAGGAGCCAAAGTAGGATCAGTACCTCGAAGAATACCAACAACATTATGTCCGATACCCTCTGGATGGAATTCACCGAAAGCCTTAATGTCGCATTTGGTGTTCAACTTGAATGAAATAGGCTTCAGGGTCTTCTTCATCTGCTCCACTACAGCCTCATGAGTCTTTCCGGTTCCGGCAAACATATCCTTTACGGCAGCCTCACCTACACAACAGTAGATGAATCCCTTATTGAATCCCGGATTTGGATTACCGCTGGTAGAGATGTACACCAAACCGGCAGCTCCATGCTCATAAGCATTGGTCATCTTGTTGGAATGATACTGATAAGGCATCCATGCACGTTGCTTGTCCTCATCCTGACCGGTATAAGGCACATCACGCTCGCACACTACCACCTTACCCTTTACGTCCAGACCCTTGTAGGAATCATAACCCAATTCAGGAGCGGTAATGCCATAACCCACATAAATCATCTCGCTCTGCTCAATCAAACCGGTATCCGATGTACCGCCAACCATGTAATTATCAGGATAATCGTACTCCTTGGTCACCCAGTCGCTACCCATTGGCATGTGCAGATGGAAATAACCCTCAGTACTGGTTACAATGGTATAAGGATGATCAAAATCCTGGAAATAAGTACCCTTATCGCCACCAGGTTCCAGTCCCCAAGCCTTAAACTGGTCAGCTACAAACTGAGCGGCACGATCAAAACCGATATCACCGGTCAAACGTCCGCGGCATTCCTCACTGGTCAGATAACGCATCCAGTCCTGCAAATCAGTAGTCGATGTGGTGTTAATGGCCTTCTGCTCTGGAGTAGCCTCTGTTACCTGAGCACTGGAGCCTGAGCAAAAGATGCAGAAGCACACATCATCGCCACTGCAGTCAATAAAAGTTTCTTCATAATACTCTCTTTATTAAATCTTAATTATACACTTATCCAATTATACACTTTGCATTTACCCTCACTACAAAGAGGAGATTTGCTTCAAGACTGCAAATTTAAATAAATCTGCATGTACTGTAAAGAATTCGGGATAAAATTATTCATTCTTCCGCCACCATCAGAATATCTTCTTCTGGAACCACATACCGTTTAACCCGATGGTCCTGAAGATAGATAGTGTTAAGGGTGTACGCCAGCGACTGAAGTGTCTTTTCCCTTTCTGAGGGTTTCAACTGACACTCCCACAGTGTGATACAGTGCCAACCCATAGCTGCCAGCTGATGCTGCACTTCTATGTCACGCTCACGGTTGCGCGATATCTTGTGTTCCCAAAAGGCCACATTCGACTTGGGCAACCTGAAAAACCGGCATCCCTCATGTCCATGCCAGAAACATCCGTTTACAAATATACAGGTGCGGTATTTTCGTAGCACCACATCCGGTTTCCCTGGCAACCGCTTATGATTCAATCTATACCTGAAACCATGAGCCCACAGATATTTACGCACCAGCATCTCCGGCCTTGTATTCCGGGCCCTGATAGCCGCCATATTCTTGTGTCTCTGTTCCGGTGTCAGTCTGTCGCTCATATTCGGTTATACTAATCACCTTGCAAATATAACCAATTCCTTACGATTTGCAAAACCCCATAACACGTAAACCGTTCTTTATGAATCTGAAACAAAAAAAATGCCTCCCCTTTCACAAGGAGAGGCATTCGCTTCAGTTGTTATTTATCGTCAATTTGAGAAACACATCCACTAGAAATCCTCATCACAGAACAGATTCTGCTCATAACCACGGGTATATCCGCTCTTATAAGCCTCACTTTTTCTTTGGTGGCCCGTAATATAATGATAACCGTCACCCCAGATAGCATCACGCATACCTTCCCGATAGCCCTTCTGATCACTTTTCATCTTGTCCTCACGTTTACTTCTGAACGAATTCCGATGATTACGGTTATAATTATTCTCTCGCGCGCTACTAGTATATCCACCTGAAAATCCACCCGAATAACTGTGGCTTTCATCTATCGGAGCAGCCAGCGCACAAACCACTACCACACTAAACATGACTAATAGAAACAATACAAACATACACATTAGCATTTAAAGTTGAACAAATCATTCATTCCAGAATTTGGCAATCATCACAAACATTACCACCCAAAGCATTGACATAATCTTACAAATATTAGTTATTACTCATTTATCTATCACTTCAATTCTTGAGCTGGCGGAAGCAGAGAAAATTCATTATCTATGCCTATCGTCATTAAGAATCGCTTTGTGATTTATCACATTGCAAAGATACGGTACAATTTTGCCACACTGTGACAATGCCAAAATTAAAATCAGCCACTTTTTAACACTTTCGGTTAATAAAACATAAATCAGGGATAAATGAGGCTATTCTGGAGTAATAAATCCCTCTTTTTGCGACTAATATGTCAAAGGAAAAACAAAAAACTCAACGATGTGAAAAACCAAATACTCAATTGTACGTTTATGAAAAAATGGGGTGCGTCACGTTTGACACACCCCATTTTAATATATGGTATAACAGGATACCGTTATTAATATTCGGTTACCCCAATTTCTTTACGCTTATCCGACAAGCGCTTCTGGTACTCATCAATCAGCGGCTTATACTCAGGATTATCAATAACATTGTTCAGTTCCTGAGGATCCTTTTCCAAATCATAGAACTCATCATAACTTGGAACGGTACCCGTCTCATCATAGAAATGAATCAGTTTGTAGCGCTTGCCAAACACACCATCGTGACGCATCACGTTATGTTCTGCCGTATGATCATAGAAATGATAATACAATGTCTCACGCCAGTTCTCAGGCTCGCCACCATCCTTCTTCAGTACCGGAACAATACTCTGGCCATACATATTCGAAGGCTGTTCCACACCCGCAATGTCCAGGAAAGTAGGACCGAAATCCAGATTCTGCACCAAAGCGCGACTCTCGGTACCACCCTTATTCCCAGGATAATGGATAATCAGAGGCGTGCGGAACGACTCCTCGTACATGAAACGCTTGTCAAACCATCCGTGCTCTCCCATATAGAAACCCTGATCCGATGCATACACAATCATGGTGTTATCTACCAGATCATTCGCCTCCAGATAATCCAGAATCTCACCTACCGAATCATCTACCGATTTGATAACAGCCAGATAGTCACGCACATAACGCTGGTACTTCCACTTCACAATCTCCTCATGCGACCAGTTCTTGTAGTTCTCCACAAAATCCTTGTTGCGTTCAGCATACACCTCCAGCCACTTTTCTTTTTCCTCCGGCTTCATCGTGCCCATGGCATACTGCACCATCTCATCCGTATCGTAATAATGCAGCATATCCTTCAGCCCAAACAGCTTCAGGTCATAGATCATGCTCATGTCCTTATCGATGGTCATACGCTGGTCATGAGCGGCCGCACCACGGGTAGCATAATCATCATTGAAAGTCTCCGGCATAGGGAACTCCACATTATCATATAGCGTAACATACTTGAAATCAGGCATCCATGGACGATGAGGAGCCTTATGATGCACATACAGCAGGAACGGTTTGTCCTTATCCCGATTATCCATGAACTCTATCGCATGCTTTGTAATCAGATCGGTGGCATAACCCTCCTCGGTAACATACTCATAATTTGTGTTTTCTGTCTTAAACACCGGATTATAATACTCACCCTGATCGCGAAGAACACGATAGGTGTCAAAACCACGAGGCTCGCAAAGCATGTGCCACTTACCAATTACAGCAGTCTGATAACCAGCCTGATGCATCAACTCTGGGATAAAGGTAACGGTAGAATCCATCTGATTAGACAACATGGTCTGTCCGTTCTGATGGCTATACAGTCCCGTCATCAGACACGCACGACTGGGGGTAGACAGAGAATTCTCCACATAGGCACTCTGAAACAGCACACCCATCTTAGCCAAACGGTCCAGATTGGGGGTTGGAGCCAGTTTAGACAGCTCATTCCCATAGGCACTAATCGCCTGAAAGGCATGATCATCCGTCATGATGTACACAATGTTCATTCGCTTCTCCTGCTGCTCATTCTGTTGCGACGAGCAACCCACCATGGGAACCACAGCCACCAGCGGCACAAAAGGATAAATACGCTTCATAAAAAGTCGGTTATATTTGTAACTTGTCAGGTCAAAGGTTTGTATCACTAATCCAACTGCAAATATACTGATTTTTTTCGTATCTTTGTATCTTGAAAAAACAAAGTCAACTCACCATGGAAAGAAGATTATTTATCGTAGATCCGCAAAACGGTTTCATGGACGATGGTTCACTACCTGTAGCAGGATCAAAAGCGCGCATGAAGGCATTGGCCGATTATTTGGGACAACTGCCATTGGCATACTATAATAAGGTGTATGTCAGTTTGGATTGGCACCCCATCAACCACTGCTCGTTTCAGGAGAATGGCGGTCCCTGGCCAGCTCATTGTGTGGCATATACCACCGATGCTTTGGTAACGGAACCCCTCATGACCGAACTGAAACGATGGATGCAGGCAGATAAAGTGGAGTTCATCACCAAGGGAACCGAGAAGAACCGTGAGGAATATTCGGCATTGGATAATGAGGATACAGCGGCTCATCTGAAAGAGGAACTGCAATCTACTGACACACTGGATGTGTGTGGTGTGGTGGGAACAGTTTGCGTGCAGAACACCATCATCGGATTGAAAGACAAGGCCATACAGGCCAGCAAGATAAATGTGCTGCCTCCATATATCGCCCAATTTGATCAGGAATCGGAAGACACATTCCTGACTTGGTGCAAAGCAGAATTAAAATAAAGGTCACCTCTTCAGGTGCTGAAAAGATAATGCCACCCCTCCTGTTACGGGAAGGGTGGCATGTTTATTCTGACATGGTCATTGCTGACTCCTGTTCCAACTCCTCAACAAATTGAGCCATATACTTGCGCCTTACGTGCTGCATCACCACCACATGCGCCAATTTGCCGCCCAATTTCTCGTCATAACCCGTAGCCAGCATGTATTTCTTGCATATCCGCTCACTTGGGCGCCTCAGTACCACAGTGTTACTCAGCTTGTTACGAAGCACAAACCAACCAATCCGCTTCAGTTCTGCCTCCAGATAATCGCTTCTATCCAGAATGGTATTGGCCTCTTTGGTCCAACCCTTGTGACCGATTTTCTGGATAAACCACCAGAATTTCAGGGGGTCGATACCCGAACGGGAGCAGTTGATCATTCGCATATTGTTGTTCAGGTAAGGCACACTGATATCCTGCTGATTATCATACACCTCACGGGTACAGAAGAACAGTCCCGATGGCGAGTTGATGCTGAGGAACTTGTGTCCGCTGATGGATATGGAATCATAACCTAATTCCTTCTGGCTCACCAGTTTCCGGTGTTCCGTGAAAGGCAGATAACCGCCAAACAGAGCCGCATCCACATGACGGTAGATTTCCATATCGGGATACTTATCCAATACCGCATTCAGAGCCTTCTGGTTGTCCACGGCCCCTTTGAAGGTTGATCCCATGGCATAAACCATCAGGCAAGGGCGTGAAGGGTCCAGCACTTTCTCCAGTTCCTCGGGAATCATGCAACCGTCCACTCCCGTCTTCACCAGACGCACATCCAGATTCTGCAGGTAAGTCAGACGGTAATTGCTGTAATGCGCTTCATCCGACACATACACGATAGGCAGTTTTCCCGTCTTCCGCTTCAGACAGGTGGTACCGAAGTAGATTCCATGGCTGTTGCCGTCAGTACCGCTCATGGTTACCAGACCCCAGAACTTTTCCGGCTCGAAATCGTAATAAGGAGCAAACCACTCCATCACCTCACGCTCAAATTTCTGGGTAGACATCACAAAAGCCGGTTCATCGCTAAACGGATCACCCGCATTATTCAGGGTCAGTTCCTGCAGACCGCTGCCCACAAACCAAGCATAGAAACTCATCAGGTGAATGTCCTGATTGCACGGGTAGCCAAAGCAAGTATCCTGAGCATCATGCAGTTTCATTACCGCATCCACCCATTCGTCCAAAGCCTCATAACCCGATTTTTTCTGTAGCGGATTGTTTTCTTCAGTGGTTTCCTTTCCTTTGAAGACAGGCAGCACCATCTTCAGGAAGTTCATAAAAAGTTTTCTTTTCATACGGTTGGTTGTTTCTTCGGAATGCGAAGTTAGAGGTTGTTGGCGAAAAATCCAAATGAAACCGATAGAAATATTTCCGGCCCATTTCTAATGCAGTTACGCGTTAACAGTTAACACCTCATCTTTTGCACCAATGATTAGCGTGCAAACGTAATTTTGTCTATATTTGCAGAAAACAAATTCAGATGGAGTACGAATACGATAACACACCCACACGCGAGCCGGAGAGCAACGACCGTTCCATACGAGTAATCATCATCATACTGTTCATGTGTATAGTATGTGGAGCCATCGGTTACTTCGAAATCTGGGACCGTCCGGAAGAGGGACTTTACGACACAGAGGAAGTGTCCGATCCTGCCACCAGCACCATAAGTTCTCAGTCTTCGCATGTGGTCTATTTCAATATCAAGACATCCCGAGGCAATGTCAGATTGCACACCGGAATGTCCAAAGATTCCATCCTTATCCTGATGGGCGAGCCCGATAAATTCAGCATCATGGATGTGGCAGGTGACTATCACGAGGATATGAAATACCACATCAACCAATCCGCCTATTGTGACTTAAGTCTTGAGGTGATTAATGGAATTCTGGTGAATGCCAGCAAAAGGTGACATATCACATTACGTGTCACGGGGACATTAAGTTTGCAGTGAAAAAGAAGAAAGGTTAAAAGAGGAGTTGGGACTTTCCTTTTTTTGACTTTGCTTTATTATCGGTTATTCCTTATCTTTGTTGTAGAAAGGAAGGATTAACTGCCAGAGGCCACCC
>JAZQPA010000180.1:0-5546 GCA_045628125.1 Bacteroidaceae bacterium | reverse complement strand
TAGTTGCGGAGGAAGGGATCGAACCAACGACTTCCAGGTTATGAGCCTGGCGAGCTACCACTGCTCTACTCCGCGATGTTTCTTAATTCGAGTGCAAAGGTAGTGCTTTTAGGAATAGACTCCAAACGTTTCGACCGTTTTTTAGTTAAAAAAGTAAAAAGACACATGAAATGACCCAGATTACAAGGGCTAAAACTGGCCAGAAAGGGCCCATTACCAGTCCACCACTTGCATAAAAGGCACAATAAAGCCATTTTTGTGCATTATCTTTCCCGCAGGTTTGCCCAAATGAAAGAATTAGTGTAATTTTGCACCTGATTTAAAGAGATTGAGTTTATGGCCGTATCAAAGACAAGAGCAATTCTGGTAGATGTAGCACGTCAACTTTTTGCCAAGAATGGTATTGAAGAGACTACGATGAATGACATTGCATTAGCCTCTCAGAAAGGAAGACGCACACTTTACACCTACTTTAAAAACAAGGAAGAGATCTACTATGCTGTAGTGGAATCGGAATTGGAGCACCTGTCTGAGCGGATGTTTGCCGTAGCAGAAATGGACATCAGCCCTGAGGAAAAGATCATTGAACTTATTTATGCCCGACTGGATGCCATCAAGGAGATTGTGTACCGGAACGGAACCCTTCGCGCTGAATTTTTCCGCGACATCTGGGGTGTGGAAAAGGCCAGAAAGGAATTCGACAAGAACCAGATTGAACTTTTCAGAAGAGTACTGAATCAGGGCAAGTTCAACAATATCTTTGATGTGGACAACACGGATCTGGTGGCTACTGTGCTGCACTATTGTCTGAAAGGAATAGAGGTTCCTTATGTAAGAGGAATCCTGACTAAAGGTATGTCCAGCTCTGACACTAAACCTTGTGTAACCAAACTGGTATTCAAGGCTTTGGGCAAGAACCTGAATTTAGATAAAATCAATAACATAAAATAAATACAAAGTATGGGATTATTAACAGGAAAGACTGCCCTGGTTACAGGTGCAGCACGTGGTATCGGTAAGGCTGTAGCAATGAAGTTTGCTCAGGAAGGTGCAAACATTGCATTCACCGACCTGGTACTGAACGATGATATGGCAGCAGGCCTGGAGGCTACTCGCCAGGAGATTGAGGCTTTAGGTGTAACCTGCCGTGCTTATGCAGGTAACGCTGCAGACTTTGCAGAGACTGATGCTGTTGTTAAGCAGATTCACAAGGATTTCGGTTCTATCGATGTATTGGTTAACAATGCAGGTATCACCAAGGACGGTTTGATGCTGCGTATGAGCGAGGCTCAGTGGGACGCTGTACTGAATGTAAACCTGAAGTCAGCATTCAACTTCATTCACGCTTGTGCTCCTATCATGCTGCGTCAGCGTGGCGGTTCTATCATCAACATGTCATCTGTAGTAGGTGTTCACGGTAACGCTGGTCAGTGCAACTATTCAGCTTCTAAGGCTGGTATGATTGGTCTGGCTAAGTCTATCGCTCAGGAGTTGGGTCCAAAGGGCGTACGTGCTAACGCTGTAGCTCCTGGCTTCATCGAGACAGCAATGACTGCTCAGTTGCCTGAGGAGGTTCGTCAGGATTGGATGAAGAAGATTCCATTGCGCCGTGGCGGTCAGGTTGAGGACATCGCTAATGTATGTCTGTTCCTGGCATCTGATATGTCGAGCTATGTATCTGGTCAGGTTATCCAGATTGATGGCGGTATGAACATGTAATTCCTGAAAGGTATACATGCAGGTTATCTACGAGGATAATCATATTATCATAGTCAACAAGTCCAGTTCGGAGATTGTCCAGGGCGATAAGACGGGCGATACCCCTCTTTCAGAAACCGTAAAGGCTTATCTGAAAGAGAAGTATCAGAAACCCGGCAATGTGTTCCTGGGTGTCGTGCACAGGCTCGACCGTCCCGTATCTGGACTTGTTGTCTTTGCTAAAACCAGTAAGGCGCTGACCCGACTGAACGAGATGTTCCGCAACGGTGAGGTGCACAAGACTTATTGGGCCATTGTACAAAACATGCCCGCCCATCCACAAGGCGAACTGGTGCACTGGATGGTCCGGAATGAAAAGCAGAATAAATCCTATGCTTATACGACTGAGCGTAAGGATGCCAAGAAGGCCATTCTGGAGTATGAGGTTATAGCTCACTCGCAGAACTATCATCTGTTGCAAGTGGCCTTAAAGACTGGCCGTCACCACCAGATCAGATGCCAACTGGCCAAGATGGGATGCCCCATCAAGGGTGACCTGAAATACGGTGCACCACGAAGTAACCCGGACGGCAGCATCTGCCTGCATTCACGCAGTGTGGAATTCATTCATCCGGTCAGCAAGGAGACCATTCATGTAGAGGCACCACTGCCCGATTCCAACCTGTGGAAGGCTTTTGAGTCCTGATTTTCCTATCTCTCTTTATTTCTTTCCGTAATACAAAACGTTGGCTTTCTCTTTTACAAAAGTACGTCTGGCAACGTTCTGGATCTGCTGTGCGGTTACAGCACGGTAACGGGCCACTTCCTTATTGATATCCTCGGCCTTTCCCCAGATCTCAAACTGTGCCAGATTAGTGGCCAGGTTCAGGTAATTCAGGTTGCCCATGATATGGGCACTCTCAAACTTATTCTTTACTTTCTCCAATTCTGATTCCTGAATCAGTTCCTCGCTGAGTTTCTGGAGTTCATCGAACACGGCCTCCTCGGCTTGCTGGAAGGTAACATCAGGCAACAGTTTGCCTACTATCTGAATCAATCCGGGATCCTCTGAGCCATGGATGTAAGCATCAATGGACGAGAATAGCGGATTACGGCGCACCAGCTGCTGCACCAGGCGACTGCTCTTTCCGTTGCTCAACAAGTCGGAAAGCATATCAAAGGCAAAATAGTCAGACTCGTTTCTTCCACACATAGGAAATGCCATATAGAGGCTATCCAGCGGCACGGAGCGCTGAACCTCCATCCTGCGATACTCATTCTGTTCCGGTTCCTGAGGTAAGCATCGGGGGACCACATTACGACGTGGAATATCACCAAACCACTTCTCCGCCAGGCGTACTGTCTCTTCGAACGAGATATGTCCCGTTACCACCAGGACGGCATTGTCCGGTGCATAGAAGCGAAAGAAGAAATCCTTCACCTCCTCCATCTGAGCCTGCTGGATGTGCGAGATATCTTTTCCCAACGTAGGCCACTGATAGGGATGGACCTTATAAGCCAGGGAACGAAGAAGGTGGCTGGCATCGCCGTAAGGCCTGTTCAGGCACTGCTGCTTGAACTCCTCGGTAACAACCTGACGCTGGACCTCCAGACTCTTTGGGGTAAAAGCCAGGCTCAGCATACGGTCACTCTCCAACCAGAAACCAATCTCGGCGTTCTGACAGGGTAAGGTAATGTAATAATTGGTCAGGTCATTATTGGTCCACGCATTATTCTCGCCGCCGGCCTCCTGGATGGGTGAATCAAAATCAGGAATATTAACGGAGCCGCCGAACATCAGATGTTCAAACAGATGAGCAAAGCCCGTATGGTCAGGATGCTCGTCACGGGCACCCACATGATAGGCCATATTAAGAGCCACCATCTGGGTGGACAGATCTTCACTGTAGATGATGCGCAGGCCATTAGCCAGCACATGACGCTTGATGTGTATCACCGGTATTAACTTGAATTAGATTTGATGTGCCAAAGGTAGCGTTTTTCCGGCAGAGGCACAAGAGTTAAGCAAATAAAAAAAGGCGCAACTGTTTCACAACAGCTACGCCCCAAACCACTAAAAACAAATTGTAACAATAATCTGATTAATTTATCTTAACATGTGTTGTGTTGCCAAAGCAATAAACATATAATGTGATGAAGCACCACCCAAGCAGTACTCAGTCTGCTGCCACAGGAATGGGAACTCCAACAGTTCCGGGAAGTCAGGACGGATCAGAGCAGTACCAGATACCACACCACCAGGAATGTATGACCAGTCTGCACGGTTAGCACCATAAGCGGTGGTTGCAGAATTGGTACCTACACCTGAGGCAAAAGATGCCTGATTGCTGCCTGGGTGACAACCCAGTACGAAATTCAATGCATTGAATACAGGAGCTGCAGAGACTACATCCGGATAAGCAGAAGCCAGGAAGTAATGCTGGAAAGCAAAGGTCTGGATATCCCAACCTGCACCCCAGATAGCCGGACGATATGGCACACCGTAAGGAGTCTGAGAAGCCTGCTCATCGATAGACTGGTTGTATGTACCCAACGCAGCGCGGAATGCCTTACTGAAGGCCTGTGCACGCTTGTTCTTCTTCATCTCAGCGAACAGCTGCTCTGCACGGGCGGTGTACCATGCGGTACGGGCAATACCATCGATAACGGTCTTCTGGTTGTCCAGCAGGAAGTTCATGTACTTATCCTCGCCAGTTGACAGATACAACTCTACTGCAGCCTGCAAACGGTTGTTAGGAGTAACCTCTGTACGCTCATAAATCTCCTTTGCAATATTCAAGCAATGAGTACTCAAAGTATCATTGAAATTCTTCAAAACGCGTGAGATACCGGCCAACTGTGCTGCTGTTGACATCTCGCGGTTAGGATTGTTCTCGGTATAGATCCAACGGTCATCCTCATTACCAATCTTACCATCGGTCATAGAAGCTGCATCACCCAACAGTACATACTGACGAAGTTCGTTACAGATGATACCACGGTACAGACGGCCCAGTGCCAGATAAGCATTAACCACGCTCAGCGCACCGTTCTCAACCTGCTGTAAGATATCGTTCTTACCATCGGCCTGATGAATCTCGGTCACACGGTTAATCTGATCGATAGAAGTAACATCCAAGTCCGGATGGAATGCCTCGTAAGCCAGAGCCAGGATATAAGACTCACCGGCCTGAGACTCTACACGAAGGTCATAGTCACCCGCGTCATGCCAACCACCGATGTTCACACCTGGAACAATCTCACCAGGTTTGAACTTATCCAAATCCTCTGCGTGCTGATCATAACCGTCGATATGGTTATGAGGCTGAGCCATCAGAGCATCGTCCATGTGGCAGGCATCGTGCCATACACGATACTTCTCATTAACGCGCATATGACACATCTGTACAGGCAGGAAGTATTCAATAACAGGCTGCCATACACCACGGTCATAGACATCCTGGTTGATGCGGAAGATTGGAGAAGTGGACCGACCATACTCCACACGATACAAGCCTGACTCTTTCACATCTGTAAAGTCAGCCTTCAGATAGTTATAGCGAAGGAACTTACCCCATTTTGCAGGAGAAACAGTCTTAACTACGGTTTCCTTATCTGCATCAATGCGGATAACCTTAACCTGATGAGAGCTCATGTCCTTGGCATCCAACTCGATGACAGCCACCTTCTCCTGATTAGGGTGATAACCCACCTGAGAGGTCTGTACTACAGGCTTAGACTGCCAACCTGGAACTACATTAGGAGTGATAGTCCACTTTACAGCGCCCTTGGTAACCCCAGGCTTAACCTCACTACGCAGTACAAACCAACCGTTGTTGTGGTTGACA
>JAZQPA010000179.1:0-4795 GCA_045628125.1 Bacteroidaceae bacterium | reverse complement strand
CGCAACGATGAGGATGATGAAGATGAGCACCGGAACAAAAGGTACGGTATGATACTTCTCTAAATCCTTGTGTTTCTTCAACATACGTCCGGTAACGGGAGGCAGGTTCTTGATTTCCTGTCCCTCGGTAGTGTATATGTCATAGTAAACCGCATAGGTGCTGCCGGTATAGACCATACGACGGTACACATGGTCTATCTCGTCCCACTTCAGGCTCCACTTCAGTTTCTTACGCTTCACGTAGGTCAGTCGCTCGCCATCATCGGTATAATAGCTGGCGCGCAAAAAGAATCCTATGGCCGTACACATGCCGGTAACCACCACTCCCACCATGGACAGGGGTATCAGTCCATCGGGATCGCTACGGAACACAAACAGCACGATGCTGAGGAATGCGGTAAAAAACCAAGTCATCAGCTTGAACGGTTTGCCCAAACTGACCAACTTGAAATGAGGCGAAAGCATCTGCTCCCTGTCCTCCTCTCGGACTACGGGCCGACAGATGAAGTGGGCTACTACAGAGATGAGCACCAAAATACTGATACACAAGTAAATCATATCACTTATTCAAATTATAAGCGGCAAACAGCTCGCCATGTCGCAAATACAGGATTCCCTTATCGATAGACATGTGTGCCCAATACGGACCACTGCCCTTGGTGATTCTAAACTGAGAGATGATGTCGAACTTGGCAGGATTTGGATTCACTAACGCCACCATTCCTCGTTTCTCGTCATAACAGTACAGCTTGCCATCGGCCGAAATGATGGAACCCTTGCTCACACCATCGGCCCAATGCTCCTCGTATTCGGTCTTGCCGGTAGCCCAATCAATGCAGCACCAGTTGCCGTCACTACCTCCCTTTATCCAATTGGAACCGTAAATCTTGCCGTTCACCAGCACGTAACCTCCGTGATGAGTATCCAGCACCTCGGTTCTCCAAGTCAGACTGACGCTCTTCAGGTCGTCGGCCAACTGCAGCTGGAAGCCGTTGATGTCGTAACCATGGCAGAAGAAAATCTTTCCATCCTTATATAAAGCCGAATTGGGCGCAATATCACCCCAACGGATAGGCTTGCCGGTATATTTCTCGCCCCAATTGTCGAACGTCCACTCGATGGCACCCGTCTCCGGATTCACACCGAAGGCAGTATCATGGGTAGAGCTGATGATCTGACGCTTGCCCTTGTACTCGATCAGAATAGGAGAAACGTAACCGGAATAACTCTTCAAAGAGGGTGATTTCCAGACAACTGCACCAGTCTCCTTGTTCAGAGCCACCATGGTAGTCTCATCGCCACAAGGGGTGTAGATGACCTTATCATCATAAACCAGAGGGCACTCGCTGGTACCCCAGTTTCCATGCTTGCGTTCGAACACCTTTCCACCATCCACCTTCCAGATGATGCGGCCATTGGTAATATCCATGCAGACCACCTCACCCTGTCCGCTGACCACATACGCCTTACCATCGGCCACAGCCGGAGTGGTACGGGTCTCAGGGTAACCGCCTGTCCAGTGCTCGCCATACTCTACGGCATACAGTTTCTTACCGGTAAGATCGTAACAGTTCAGCACCTCTTTGGTCTCCTCCTCGTTCATGCCGGTCAGCAAGATACGGTCGCCCACCACCAGAGGAGTGGAGTAACCTTTTCCGGCATCCAAGGTCTCGAAAACCAAGGCAGGACCATCGGCTGGCCATGAGGTAAGGAGGTTCTTATCTGGGTAATTACCATTATGTTCCGGGCCTCTCCAACCGTAAGGAGTGGCTTGTGCAAAAGCTGTCAAGGTGGCTGCCGACAGCAGGCAGAGGGTTAGTATTCTTTTCATAAATCGGGTTTGGTTAGTATGACATAGGGGTCACTTTTGCAAATATACAGATTTTTCCGAAACAAGTCTACATTTTTCATCAATTTTACCATATAATTACTAACTTTGCAGAAACACCAAAACAATACCATGAAAAAGATACTGCTTACTGCTGCCCTTTCGGCACTGTTCCTGAGCGCGACGGCTCAGACCAAATGGTACGACCCGCTAGAGGGTGACGAGAACCACATTCAGGGAAGAGCATGGACTGTGGAGAATGCCAAGAATTACCACCGATTGCCCCATGTCACGTTATTCCACCGGAACAAAGGTGCCCTCATCATCCTGAATCAGGAACTGGAAGGGGTGACGGCTTCGGCGTGAGCGCCACAGGTTCAGACGGAACTTGGGCTTAACCTTCAGCCGTTGTTCCTCATCGGTCTGTATGTAATTGAATTTCAGAGTCAAGTGCGAGAACCTGCGCCAAATCTTGACGGTTCCGGTGGCGGTACTGCCGTCACTCTCCACATCACCCTCAATCCGTTGCACACGGAACTTGCCGTAACGGGCATTGTGAACGATGGCCTGCATATTGCCCCAAGGCAGACGGCCATGGGGTAAAGCACTATGCTTACGGGCTGCACGCGCATCCAGATTGAAGAGGAAATCGATATGTCCGTCGATAGTGCCCAACTTTCTCACGTTCAGGAACTTGCCTAAAGCCAAGGCCGGAAATTCCAGATAACCGCTCATGAGACGGGTACGGCCGTTGATGGTAAAGGCGGTCTGCACATCACCATATTCCGTACTCAGATTGCCCGAGATGTCCTCATGTCCAGGGCGCACATCGGCCTTTCCCTCGAAATGAATATTGCCCAAAGCCTTCATCTGACGGATCATCTTCAGTTGCATTTTGGTGGAGAAATGGTCTACCAGTTGCATCAGAGTAGGATTATCACTCTGTAAATCAATGTTCCGCAACTGCAGATTCATGGCCTCACTGCCCCCTCGAAGTCCGTTCAGATCACCCTCTAGCCTGAGGTTGAACCCATTGCCAGGGGTATGCACTTCCAGATCATCGATGTACATATTATTCAGGTTACCGCCTACCCTTCCCTTCACATTCACCGGTGTGGTGAATTGGCTGAAGGCGGGTGCAAAGGCATCGGAAATATCCTGCATGCGGACGTGCGCACTAAAGTCTAGCGGACCCGCCAAACCCAAGTCCTCAGGGTCGAAAGCCAGCGGGCCAAGGTGAATCCAAGAGTTAGGCAACCGCAGGTACAGGCTGTCGAGATGAAGCATTCGGGTATCCCAAACGGCACGCGTGCGAAGGCTGTCGATTTTCAAGCCACTCTCCTGCTCGTTCAGGCTCATCTGCTTGATATCCAGCATATAATTATTATTCTCCGAACGGGCACTGGCACGCATATTGACCAGCAAATCCACATGATTCGGGTCGAAAATACCCACATTAGGATTGTCCTGAGCATGAAGTGACTTATCGGTCACGTTCCAAGTCACATGCATGCGTTCGATGAGAAGCTCCTGCACATCCATGGCCAGTTGGAAGAGTTGCTTGCGAGGGGCATTCCGATTGACCGTCTTCTTTTTCCGGTGCTTGTTGAACGCCTGAAACAGGAAACGGAAATTGGCATCACGGGCATCCTTACTGAGGTGAGTATCAATGCCATAAAGTCCCAGATGAGTGATGTGTACGGTACGCTCCAGCAGTTCCTGAGCATTGAGCGACACGCTAAGGGTATCCATGCTGAAGAACGGCTTGTTATGCTGATCCTTCATGCGGATGCCGTACAGACGGGCCTCGCCATCCAGCAGATGCACATCGATACTGTCGGCCTCCACATCCGTTCCCAGACGGTCGCGCAACAGGTCCACACTCTCCCTGAGCAACCACTGTTGAGCCTCACGGGTGGACTGGAACCAGACGGTCTGCTCGTCATCGGTCTGAATGTATTTCACATCCACCTGCAGGCTCTCCAATTGCCCAGGCATCCACAACTTACCCGAAGCCGTACTGCCATCACTCTGCAGATCCACACACACCTCAGGAGCCACAATGCTGCTGTATTGCGCCTTATTCACCCAAGCCTTGAGATTGCCCAAAGGCAAGCGGCCGTTAGGTAATGCCGATGCGGGACGAGGTGTTTTCTTACTGATATTCAAATCAAAATCGACCCGACAATTGGCAGGACCCAAAAGCGGAATGTTCATCAGGCGACCGATATCGAGTGAGGAGGTGACCAGATTTCCCATCATCTTGTGCTCCTTATTCAGAATGCTGAAGGTGGTGTTCACATCACCGAAACGGGTGGAAAGGCGGCCGGAAATGACCTCATCCAGATAGCGTACATTCAGCGAACCCTGGAAACGGATATCACCAATAGCCTTCATCTGGCGGATCATCTTCAGTCGCATTTTCTTGGAGAAATGCATGACCAGCTGTTCCTTCATGCTGTGGGTGGCCGTCAGGTCGATATCCCGAAACTGCAGGTTCAGGAAAGGCGCCTTACGGAACAGTCCCGCGAGCGTGCCGTTGGCATTCAGTCTGAAATGCTCATCGGGACTCTGGATATGAATGTCCTCCACCCGCAGGCTATCCAACGGGCCAGACACCCGAGTGGTGAGTTGCAGTGGAGTGCTAAAGTTCTCCAAATCAGGCGCAAACGGTTGTGCCAAATCCGACAGCAGCACATTGGCGGAAAGCGTAAAAGGCTTACGGATCAGCTTCTCCTTAAAATCCAAGGTAAAAGGCTGAAGGCGAATATCGGTATGGGCCATCTGAATCTGCACATCGCCCGTCTCCACCCTATCCTTGAAGAGTGTGGCTTGAGCGGTCAACCGGTCCACCTGTAATCCGCTACTGAAATCAGTGGCATTCATCTCCTTGATTATGAAGCGGTAGCCCTCATCACCCGACTGCTGCAGACTGGCTTTCAGATTGAGTGTGGCATCCAGATGATT
>JAZQPA010000178.1:0-39316 GCA_045628125.1 Bacteroidaceae bacterium | reverse complement strand
GAAATAGCCGATATCAAAGATTTTATAGAACGTTTCAGATATAAGCCTACTAAGGCCGTTCAGGTTCAGAGCCGAATTAAGCAGTTGGAAAAGATTATCCCCATCGAAGTGGATGAGGTGGATAACACTTATCTGCACTTGAAATTTCCACCTGCCATGCGTAGCGGCGATTATCCGATTATCTGCACCGATACAAAAAAGGCATATGGGGAACATGTGGTTTTTCATGATGTAAATCTGACCATCAAACGTGGTGAAAAAGTTGCTTTTGTGGGTAAAAACGGTGAGGGTAAATCCACATTGGTTAAATGTATCATGAATGAAATACCTTTTGATGGCGAGCTGAAGGTAGGACATAATGTTCAAATTGGTTATTTTGCTCAAAACCAAGCTCAGCTGCTGGATGAGAGCATTACTGTTTTTGATACCATTGATAGGGTGGCCAAGGGCGATATGCGGTTGAAGATCCGTGACTTGCTGGGGGCTTTCATGTTTGGCGGCGAGGCATCGGATAAGAAAGTGAAAGTGTTGAGCGGTGGAGAACGAAGCCGTCTTGCCATGATAAAATTGCTGCTGGAGCCGGTGAATCTACTGATTCTTGATGAGCCCACAAACCACTTGGATTTGCGCTCAAAGGACGTACTGAAAGAAGCTATCAATGCTTTTGATGGAACGGTCATTGTGGTTAGTCATGACCGTGAATTCCTGGATGGATTGGTGACAAAGGTTTACGAATTTGGTGGCGGCTTGGTTCGTGAGTACATAGGTGGTATTTATGATTATCTGCAGGAAAAGCAACTGGATTCTTTGGAGCATCTTTCTGTAAATAAACTGAGCAGTGGTACCAGTGCATCTGGAAGAGTGGAAACTAAAGTTGATGATACACCAAGCGAAGGTAAACTGTCATACGAACAGCAGAAAGAAAAACAGAAACAACTTCGAAAGATAGAAAAGGCGGTGGAAGATTGCGAAAAACGTATTACTGCGTTAGAACGTAAAATTTCTCTCGTTGAGGAAAAAATGGCCACAGAGGAAGGAGCCAGTGATGTGTCTTTATACACTGAGCACGCAGAACTGAAAAAACAGTTGGATGCCGTTGTGGAAGAGTGGGAAAACTGCTCTATGGAATTGGAAGAGGTACAAAATAATAGTTAAACTGAAAATGAAATTTCGTTATTTTATGGTTGCGTTTGCTGCTGGAAGTTTGTTGTGCAGCTGCGCATCAGATACCAAGACTCAGGGCATTGGTATTAAAAAAGAGAACCGTGATGAGAGTGTTCGCCCTGGTGATGATTTTTTTGAGTATGCCAATGGCAATTGGATGAAGAATAATCCGCTGACTGATGAGTATTCCCGCTATGGTGCTTTCGAACAGTTAGCTGAGCTGAATAACAAGCAGTTGCGTGGCCTGGTTGAAGAACTTGCAACTACCGATCATGAGCGTGGCTCTGTAGCTCAAAAAGTAGCAGATATGTATAATTTGGCTACCGATAGTGTCCGATTGAACAAAGAAGGCTCTTCTCCTGTCCTTGCTGATTTGGAGATGGTTGATGCTATTGCAGATAAGACTCAGTTGTTCAATGCGTTGGCGCAGATGAGTATCACTGTCGATCCCGGTTTCTTCGGCTATGGTATTGATGCCGATATGAAGTCAAGTAAGAATAACCTTTTCGAAATCGGTCAGGGTGGTCTTTCAATGGGTCAGAAGGATTATTATCTTGAAAATGATGAAGCAACAGCCAATGTTCGTGCCAAGTTCCAGGAGATGGTGGTAAAGATGTTCCAGCTGATGGGTGATGATGAGGCTAAGGCCAAATCTCGCATGGAAGATGTTATGCGCATTGAAACCCGTATAGCTAAGGCATCTTTGAGTAATGTTGAACAGCGTGATCCTGAAAATCTGTATCATAAAATGACAACAGATGAGTTCAAAAAGCAGTTCTCAAAGTTGGATTGGGATACCTATTTCTCAACTATCGGTGTAGATGTGAAAGAACTGAACGTGGCAGTTCCTACTTATCTGTCTGAAGTTGAATCTATCCTTACAGGAGAGAATCTGGATGCACTAAAGAACTATATAAAGTGGCATTTGTTGAATGATGCAGCTAATTATCTGTCAGATGATTTCGTACAGTGTTACTTTGATTTCTTCAGTAAAGTAATGACCGGAACCCAGCAGCAGCAACCACGTTGGAAGCGTGGTATCAGTGCTGTTAGCCGTACTGTGGGTATGGGTTTGGGACAGATGTATGTGGAAAAATATTTCCCTGCTGGTGCTAAGGAAAGAATGGTACAGTTGGTAAAGAATCTTCAAGTAGCATTGGGCGAACGAATCGATGCTCAGGAATGGATGAGTGACGAGACCAAGAAGAAGGCACACGAAAAATTGGACGCATTCTATGTGAAGGTCGGTTATCCTGATGAGTGGAAGGATTATTCAGCATTGGATATTGATCCTGCTAAGTCATACTACGAGAACATCAAGGCTGTACGGGTTTGGCGCTGGAAGGATACTGTAGCAAGAAAGATGAATAAGCCTGTTGATCCTACCGAGTGGGGTATGACTCCGCAGACTGTGAACGCATACTATAACCCAACAACCAATGAGATTTGCTTCCCTGCTGGTATTCTTCAGTATCCTTTCTTCGATATGGATGCCGATGATGCATTCAACTATGGTGCCATTGGTGTTGTTATCGGCCATGAGATGACTCACGGATTCGATGATGAGGGCTCTCAGTTTGATAAGGATGGAAATCTGTTGCAGTGGTGGACAGAAGAAGATCGTGCTAAGTTTGAGGAACGTACAGATAAGCTGGTTGCATTCTTTGACCAGATTGAGGTTCTGCCTGGTTTGAATGCTAATGGTAAGTTGACCAATGGTGAGAATTTGGCAGATCATGGAGGTCTTGAAGTGGCTTTCCAGGCATTCAAAAATGCTACTAAGAATGCACCATTGGCAGAGGTTGATGGCTTGACTCCTGAGCAGCGATTCTTCATAGCTTATGCAAGTGTTTGGGGGCAGAATGTGCGTGAGGCAGAGATACGTCGCCGCACCAAGAGTGACCCTCATTCATTGGGACGTTGGCGTGTTAACGGAACACTTCCACATATCAATGCATGGTATGAAGCATTTGGCGTTAAGGAAGGCGACAAGATGTATTTGCCAGAGGAGAAACGTGTGTTTGTCTGGTAATCTCTGATTGGATATAAACAAAATGGCTGCAAAGGTTTCTTTTTGCAGCCATTTTTTGTTGGTATCGAATGAATTGATTAACTTTGTATTCCAAATTTTTCAGACATGCCATTAACTATACCTGATAAATTACCTGCTGTAGAATTACTGAAAGCAGAAAATATATTTGTCTTATCAAATTCCAGGGCTTCTAGCCAGGATATCCGACCATTGCGTATCGTTATTCTGAACTTGATGCCTCTTAAGATAACAACCGAGACAGACCTGATTCGTCTGTTGTCAAATAACCCGTTGCAGCTTGAGGTGTCTTTCATGAAATTGAAGAGTCACACTTCAAAGAATACTCCGGTAGAGCACATGCAGGCGTTCTATCGTGATTTTGAACTGATGCGTGATGAACGCTTTGATGGCATGATCATCACAGGAGCTCCGGTTGAACAGTTCAATTTTGAGGATGTAACGTATTGGCCGGAAGTTTCAGAGATATTTGCTTGGGCAAAGACCCATGTGACCTCCACCTTATATATATGTTGGGCTGCTTTTGCTGGAATGTATTTCCATCACGGTATTCCTAAGTTTGATGAACCCAAGAAAGTTTTCGGTATTTTCCCTCATCGCATTTTGAAACCTCAGATGCCAATTTTCCGGGGTTTTGATGACGAGTTTTTTATGCCTCATAGCCGTCATACCGGTTGCAGAAAAGAGGATGTTGAGAATTGTTCGGAATTGCAGATTTTAGCTGAATCCGATGCCGCTGGTGTTTGTATGATGATGGCCCGTAATGGACGTGAGATTTATATTACCGGCCATTCAGAATACTCTCCTTACACGTTGGATACCGAGTATAAACGTGATTTGGGCAAGGGATTACCTATCCAGATGCCACTGAATTATTATAAGGATGATAATCCGGAGAATCCTCCTGTAGTGAGATGGAGAGCTCATGCTAATCTGCTGTTCTCTAACTGGATAAACTATTACGTTTATCAGGAGACTCCTTACGATATTACTCAGATCAGATGATAAAATGTCGCAAGATAGAGCTGTTGGCTCCTGCCAAGAATTTGGAATGTGGTATTGAGGCAATCAAGCACGGTGCCGATGCTGTTTACATCGGTGCCCCAAAGTTTGGTGCCCGTGCGGCTGCAGGCAATAGCTTGGAGGATTTGCAACAGCTTGTTGATTTTGCCCATCTTTACAGAGTCCGGATTTATGTAACAATCAATACCATCTTGAAAGATGAGGAACTCAAGGAGACTTGTGATTTGATTTGGGATTTGTATCGGATTGGCGTCGATGCTCTTATTGTTCAGGATTTGGCATTGATGGGCATGCCTTTGCCTCCTATACCTTTGCATTCCAGCACTCAAATGGATAACCGTACACCGGAAAAGGTGGCATTCTTGCAGAGTATGGGTTATAGACAAGCGGTTCTTGCCCGTGAACTTTCTCTTCAAGAGATTCGCGAGATTCACGAGAAAGTGCCTCAAATGCCATTGGAGGTGTTTGTTCACGGTGCTCTTTGTGTGAGTTACAGCGGTCAGTGCTATGCATCTCAGGCTTGTTTCGGCCGTAGTGCAAACCGCGGAGAATGTGCTCAGTTTTGCCGCCTTCCTTTTGATATGATTGATTCCGAGGGAAAGACTGTATTCTCCGACCGTTATCCATTGTCGTTGAAGGATTTGAATCAAAGTGAACAATTGGAGCAGCTACTGGATGCTGGCGTTTCGTCGTTAAAGATTGAGGGACGGTTAAAGGACGTGTCTTATGTTAAGAATGTCACGGCTTATTTTCGTCAGCAGCTGGATGAGATTTTTTCACGTCGCCCGGAGTACCGTAAAGCTTCATCGGGTAATGTGGAACTGGATTTTCATCCCCAGTTAACCAAAAGTTTTAATCGCGGCTTTACCCATTATTTCCTGAATGGACGTCAGAAAGATATCTGTTCATTTGTGTCCCCCAAGTCTTTGGGTGAAGAGATGGGCTATGTGAAGGAGCAGCGTGGTGGGGCTATCATAATGGCTGGTACACGTCATTTCAATAACGGAGATGGGGTCTGCTATTTGGACGAACGGGGAAAATTGTCCGGATTCCGCATCAATAGGGTAGACCAGAATAAACTCTATCCGCAGGAGAGAAACATTCTGTTGCGTCCACGTACGGTCCTTTACCGTAACTACGATCAGGAATTTGAGAAATTGATATCCCGACCTTCTTCAGAGCGAAGAATAAAACTGACTATGGTGTTTTCAGAATTGCCGGATGGCTTCCTCCTTTGGGTTCATGATGAGGATGATTGCGGCATCTCGTTGCCTGTGCGTCGGGAAAAGGAAGAGGCCCGTAAGCCACAGGAAGAGAACATTAGAACTCAATTGTCCAAATTGGGAAACACTCCATTTGTGGCAGAATCGGTTATTATTCAATTGAGTAAAAACTATTTCTTGCCATCGTCTGTATTGGCCGATATCCGAAGAGAGGCTGTAGAGAAAATAATGAAAGCCCGAAAGATCAGTTATCCGCGTGAGCTGGTAAGACCTGCCGACCACACTCCAACGGAGTATTTTGCCGGCAAAAATCTCACTTATTTGGCTAATTGTTTCAATGAGGAATCCCGTAAGCAGTATATGGCACTGGGTGCAAAAAGTGTAGATGCGGCTTTTGAGAGTAGGCCTGTTCCGGCTGGGGCATTAATGTACTGCCGCCACTGCATCCGTTATATGATGGGCTGGTGCCCAACTCATCAGCAAAAGAAATCACCATTCCGTGAACCTTATTATTTGGTTTCCAAGGACGGACGTCGTTTCCGCTTGGAATTCGATTGTCGGAATTGCCAAATGAAAGTATATGAAGCAAAGTAGAATAATCTTTCTTCTTTCCCTTCTGTTTTCTGTTGTTATGGCTGGTTGCCAGAACACGGTAAGTGTGCCCGAAACTCACATTGATACATTGGCTTTGACTGATTCTTCCTCCATCCGGATTGCTCATTATTACGATGTCAATGATAATTTCGTGGTGGTTTCCGACTCGTTGTATTTAGAGCCGGACTCATTGGAACGTAATGCTTTAATGGGCAGAATTGACACTGTTCATGTCGTTCAGCGGGGAGATTTGTTGGTGGTTGCTGACTACAGCATAAATTCACAGGATAGCATAGATTCTGTTTGGGTAAAGGTGGCACGTGATCAGTATACCATTGGCTGGGTCCGTGAGTCTGTCTTCCTGTCTTCTATCGTGCCGGATGCCCCTATTTCGCAGTTCATTCACTATTTCAGCAATTTTAATAGGGTCTTTTTCTTGTTGCTGTCCGTTTTGGCTGTGTTGGCTTTCCTGTATCGTTTGTCAAAACGTAAACAGTTGACTGTCGTTCATTTTAATGATATAGATAGCCCTTATCCGGTTCTGCTCTGTATTGTGGTGTCTGGAGCGGCAGTCTTTTATGGAAGTATTCAGCATTTTGCTCCGGAAACGTGGATTCACTTTTATTATTACCCCACGCTGAATCCGTTTATCCTGCCATTGGGAATGGGATGTTTCATTACTTGTGTCTGGTTGGTCATTCTGTTGTCCGTTGCTGTCATTGATGAGGTGCTGAGATGCTTGCCGGTAGTTGAGGCTCTTTCTTATTTGTTGAGCTTGGCCTGTATTTGCATGCTGTGCTATATCTTCTTCTCGCTAAGTACGCCTTATTATTTTGGATATTTCTGTTTTGCCCTGTATGTGGTTTTCTCTATAGTGAGGTATCGCCGTTCCCGTCATTACCATTGTGGAGCCTGTGGAGCAGAACTGATTTCTCCCGATAGCAAGTGCCCTCAATGTGGGATGAGAAATGTGAAGTGAATATCTCTCGTTTTTCCGAGGATTTTGAGGTTTTCCACACTTTTAGGCTGAAAAATGGACTTTTTTTGAAAAAACAGACCGGAATATTTGGAATTACAAAATAAAGTACATACCTTTGCACCCGCTTTTGGGAAAGAACCAAATGATGGTGCGTTAGTTCAGTTGGTTAGAATATCTGCCTGTCACGCAGGGGGTCACGAGTTCGAGCCTCGTACGCACCGCTCAAATTTGTTCTCTTTAGAGCAAGCGATTGTTGCTGTTTTAGCTCAGTGGTAGAGCACTTCCTTGGTAAGGAAGAGGGCCCGAGTTCAACTCTCGGAAACAGCTCAAGCCTTAATGAGGCATTCAGGCGGTCCCTTCGTCTATCGGTTAGGACGAGAGATTTTCATTCTCTAAAGAGGAGTTCGACTCTCCTAGGGACTACCATCCAACAATGGTGAAACGGGAGTAGCTCAGTCGGTAGAGCACTGGTCTCCAAAACCAGGTGGCGGGAGTTCGAGCCTCTCCCCCCGTGCACTAAATACTTTTCGGGGTGTAGCGCAGTCCGGTTAGCGCACCTGCTTTGGGAGCAGGGGGTCGTGGGTTCGAATCCCGCTACCCCGACGAAAGTTGAAAAGGTCTACATATTCGTATGTAGGCCTTTTTTGTTTTCTGTCCAAACGGGCGTTGTGGCCTAAGGGAAGCCTTATAAGGCTTTGATATAAAAAGTGGATTATGGCAAAGGAAAAAAAGATATATGTCTGCAAGGAATGTGGGCAGGAATCGTCCAAATGGGTTGGCCGTTGTCCGGCATGTGGCAATTGGAATACCTTTGTTGAGCAGGTGGTCCGTAAGGATACATCTTCTGCCCGTGTGCTGCCTGAAGGACTAGGATTGCAGGACGAAAGACCTAAACCTCGTATGTTGAGCGAGATTGAAACCAAAGAGGAGCCTCGTATCGACATGAAAGACGCAGAACTGAACCGCGTCTTGGGTGGCGGACTTGTCCCTGGCTCTTTGGTACTTTTGGGAGGAGAGCCAGGAATCGGAAAATCTACCTTGGTCCTGCAGACCGTCATGAATCTGCGCCATCTGCGTGTACTGTATG
Organism: Bacteroidaceae bacterium; assembly: GCA_045628125.1. Taxonomy (GTDB): domain Bacteria; phylum Bacteroidota; class Bacteroidia; order Bacteroidales; family Bacteroidaceae; genus Minthousia. Next base: position 31,196 of record JAZQPA010000178.1, on the reverse strand, counting down.
TTAGTGGCGAGGAAAGTGCCCGTCAACTTAAACTGCGTGCCAACCGCTTGAAATGTCTGTCTCCGGCTTCCGGTGAGTCTGAATCCGATCAGGATTGTATGATTGTATGTGAGACATCTCTGGAGCAGATATTCACTCACATTAAAAATACCCAACCGCAGTTAGTCGTAGTCGATTCCATTCAGACTATCAGTACGGAAACGGTTGATTCGTCTCCCGGCAGTATCGTTCAGGTTCGTGAATGTGCGGCTATGCTGCTTAAGTTTGCCAAGACTCAGAATGTTCCGGTACTCCTTATCGGTCATATTACCAAGGAGGGTACGCTGGCCGGCCCAAAGATTCTGGAACACATCGTGGATACCGTGTTACAGTTCGAGGGTGATCAGCATTACATGTACCGTATTTTGCGAAGCATCAAAAACCGTTTCGGAAGCACGTCCGAATTGGGAATCTATGAAATGCGTGCCGATGGCTTGCGTCAGGTCAGCAATCCGTCAGAACTGTTGTTGAGCGAGAACCTGGAAGGATTGAGTGGCGTGGCTGTATCTTCTGCGATTGAGGGAGTTCGCCCGTTCCTCATAGAGACACAGGCTTTGGTAAGTACCGCGGCTTATGGAACGCCACAGCGCAGTGCTACCGGTTTCGATTCCAGACGGTTGAACATGTTGCTGGCTGTACTGGAAAAGCGAATAGGTTTCAAAATGGCCCAGAAGGATGTCTATCTGAATATAGCCGGAGGACTTAAGGTGAGCGACCCTGCTATCGATTTGTCGGTTATTGCAGCCATTATCTCAAGCAATATGGATTGTGGGTTAGAGGCCGATGTCTGTATGGCCGGAGAAGTGGGACTAAGTGGCGAGATCCGCCCGGTTTCCCGAATCGAGCAGCGGATTGCCGAGGCTGAAAAGTTGGGCTTTAAGCGAATGATTCTTCCTCGCAGCAATATGCAGGGATTGGATCTGAAACGTTATTCTATAGAACTGGTTCCGGTTCGTAAGGTGGAAGAGGCTGTAAGGGAACTATTTGGATGAAAGAAGTATGACAGAGGAATTTCAGATACGTGTGCTGCCGGAGGTGGCAGTCAATGAGCAGAACATTACCGCCTATCTGGTAAGGGAAAAAGGATTGAACGCTTGCCAGGTTAATGCGGTTCGTGTGCTGAAACGCAGCATTGATGCCCGTCAGCGCACTATTTTTGTCAATCTCAAGGTTCGTGCCTACGTGAACGAGCTGCCTCAGGATGATGCTTTTATCCGTACCGAATACCCATCGGTCGAGGGAAAGCCTTCAGCCGTGGTGGTCGGAGCTGGCCCTGGCGGTCTGTTTGCCGCTCTCCGACTGATAGAGCTGGGTGTTCGCCCGGTAGTACTGGAGCGTGGTAAGAATGTGCATGACCGTAAAAAGGATATCGCCAACATCTCTCGTCTGCACACTGTTGACGGTGAAAGCAATTACAGTTTTGGTGAGGGTGGCGCCGGCGCTTATTCCGATGGAAAATTGTATACCCGCAGTAAGAAGCGTGGTAATGTGGATAAGATTCTGAATGTTTTCTGCCAGCATGGTGCCAGCACAAGTATTTTGTGCGATGCGCATCCGCATATTGGAACAGACAAACTGCCTCGTGTCATCGAGAACATGCGCAACCAGATTATCGCCTGTGGAGGAGAGGTCCATTTTCAGACTAAGATGACCGGGCTGATTATCCGTAACGATCAGGTGGTGGGTGTCCAGACAGCTGATGGCCGAGAGTTTATGGGGCCGGTTATTCTGGCTACCGGTCATTCTGCCCGTGATGTGTACCGCTATCTGTTCAGTCAGGGTGTGGAAATTGAGGCAAAAGGATTGGCTGTTGGCGTCCGTTTGGAACATCCTTCCATGCTGATTGACCAGATTCAGTATCATCGCCGTGAGGGTAGAGGACAGTACTTGCCTGCTGCTGAATATAGTTTTGTCCACCAGGTACAGGATCGTGGCGTGTACAGTTTCTGTATGTGTCCCGGTGGCTTTGTGGTTCCTGCAGCCAGCGGACCGGAGCAGTTGGTCGTAAATGGTATGTCACCCAGTAATCGCGGAGGCAAATGGAGTAATTCCGGTATGGTGGTCGAACTGCATCCGGAGGATTTGATGGAGAAATCTCTCCGCACATTGGTGAGGGATTATGCAGCCGAGAAGAACCAGCCCTTGTTGAATGCTGAACATCCGCTGAGTGTGATGCAGTTCCAGGATGCCTTGGAAAAACAGTGCTGGATTGCCGGTAACATGAAGCAGACAGCTCCGGCCCAGCGCATGAATGATTTTGTGAACCGCCGTCTGAGTACGGATCTGCCCAAATCTTCCTATGCTCCAGGCCTGATAGCCTCACCGTTGCATTTCTGGATGCCTAAATTTATCTCTGAGCGACTGAAACAGGGATTTCTGCAGTTCGGTAAGATGAGTCGGGGATTCCTGACTAATGAGGCCGTCATGATTGGCGTGGAGACCCGCACCAGCAGTCCGGTTAGAATTGTCCGTGATAATGATACTCTTCATCATATCCGTGTCAAGGGATTGTTCCCCTGCGGTGAGGGTGCCGGATATGCCGGAGGAATTGTTTCTGCCGGTGTGGATGGTGAACGCTGTGCTGAGGCTTTGGCGGCCTGGTATCTGACTCAGCCCCAATCGTAATCATCATATGATATCATGACCAATGTCCGGCTCTGAACGATAATGTTCTTCAGGGCCGGACATTGGTGTTCTTTCATGTGGGTTGTTACTGATGCCTTAACGGGATGCCTAGGGTCAAATAGTGTGATTTTTATTTTGTTGTCCCGTCAAAACCGAGTATATTTGCAGTTTCAAGCCCTGCGGGTGGTTTATCCCCTGTTGTAAGGGGGGCTTGCCGGGCAAAATATATAATATAAGAGCAATGAAAGTATTAAAGTTTGGCGGAACATCCGTAGGTTCCGTAGAGAGTATCCTGAATCTCAAGAAAATTGTACAGGATGCTGCAAAAGGTGAGAAGATTATTGTGGTAGTGTCAGCTTTGGGCGGTATAACCGACAAACTGATTAACACTTCCAAGCAGGCCGCAGCTGGTGATAGTTCGTATATTATCAGCTACGATGAGATTTTGGCCCGTCATCACAAGATGATCCAGGCTGTTATTAAAGATGCTGGCCGTCAGGTGGCTGTCATGCATGAGGTGGATAACCTGTTGCGCGAGTTGCGTGACATTTATCAGGGTGTGTTCCTGATTCATGACCTTACTCCAAAGACCTCTGCCGCTATTGTAAGCTACGGTGAGCGTATTTCCAGCATTATCGCAGCCGAGCTGACCGGAGCCAAGTGGTTTGATTCCCGTGAATTCATAAAGACAAACAGTAAGTTTGGTAAGCATATTTTAAATACAGAACTGACCAATAAGCTGGTTCAGGAGACTTTTGCAGAATTGCCACAGCTGTCCCTGATTCCTGGTTTCATCTCTACCGATGAGGTGACTGGCGAGGTGACCAATTTGGGCCGCGGTGGTTCTGACTATACTGCAGCTATTGTGGCTGCGGCATTGGATGCTGATGTGCTTGAAATCTGGACTGATGTGGACGGTTTCATGACTGCCGATCCACGTGTCATCAGTACAGCCTATGTCATCGATGAACTGAGTTATGTAGAGGCCATGGAGTTGTGTAACTTCGGTGCCAAGGTGGTTTATCCTCCTACCATTTATCCGGTTTGTCACAAGAATATTCCTATTTGGATCAAGAATACATTTAAGCCAGAGGCCAAGGGTACTGTCATCAAGCAGGAGATAGCCGAGGGAAGCAAAAGCATCAAGGGTATTTCATCCATCAACGATACCAGCCTGATAACCGTTACCGGTTTGGGTATGGTGGGCGTGATTGGTGTCAATTCACGAATCTTCCAGACTCTGGCCCAGAACGGAATCAGCGTGTTCCTGGTTTCTCAGGCTTCTTCCGAGAACAGTACTTCTATCGGTGTGCGTAATGAGGATGCTCCTCTGGCCTGCGAGGTACTGAATCGTGAGTTCTCTAAAGAGATTGAGATGGGTGAGATTACCCCTATCTCTGCCGAGTCAAATCTGGCTACCGTGGCTATCGTTGGCGAGAACATGAAGCATACTCCGGGTATTGCCGGTAAGCTGTTCGGTACATTGGGCCGTAACGGTATCAATGTCATTGCCTGTGCACAGGGTGCTTCCGAGACCAACATCTCATTTGTTGTCAACAGTTCGCAGTTGCGTAAGAGTCTGAACGTAATCCACGATAGTTTTTTTCTGAGTGAGTATCAGGTGCTGAACTTGTTCATCTGCGGAACTGGTACTGTGGGCAATAGCCTGATTCAGCAAATCCGCAGCCAGTACGAGAAACTGAAGCATGAGCGCAACCTTAAACTGAACGTGGTGGGTATTGCTGGTAGCCGTAAGGCCATGTATACCCGCGAGGGATTGAACCTGGACAACTACAAGCAGCGTCTGAACGAGGAAGGCGAGGATAGTAATATCCAGTTGCTTCGTGACAATGTCATCGGTATGAACATCTTCAATTCCGTGTTTGTGGATTGTACCGCCAGTCCTGAGGTTGCAGCGCTATACAAGGATTTCCTGGAACATAATATTGCGGTGGTGGCAGCCAATAAGATTGCCGCTTCATCCGATTACAATAATTACCATAAACTTAAGGAGACAGCCCGCAAACGCGGTGTGAAGTTCCTGTTCGAGACCAATGTTGGTGCAGGTCTGCCTATCATCAAGACTGTAAATGATCTGATTAATAGTGGTGATAAGATCCTGAAGATAGAAGCCGTACTGAGCGGAACCCTGAACTATGTGTTCAATGAGTTGTCCGAGGATGTTCCTTTCAGCCGTACCGTGATGATGGCCAAGGAACAGGGCTATGCTGAGCCTGATCCCCGCATAGACTTGAGCGGAAAGGATGTGGTTCGTAAGTTGACAATCCTGTCCCGTGAGGCTGGTTTCCCAATCAATCAGGAGGATGTCCAGATCCGTCTGTTCCTGGATGAGAAATACTTCCAGGGTTCGGTAGATGATTTCTGGAAGGTTTTGCCTGAGGTGGATGCCCGTTTCGAGGCCGAGAGAAAGGAATTGGAGAGCAAGCATATGCGCCGTCGTTTCGTAGCAAGTATGGCAGACGGAAAGGCTGTTGTTGAGCTTCGGCAGGTAGACCAGAAACATCCGTTCTATGAGTTGGAGGGTAGCAATAACATCATCCTGCTCACCACAGAGCGTTATCAGGAATATCCTATGCTGATTCAGGGCTATGGTGCGGGTGCCAGCGTAACCGCTGCCGGCGTTTTTGCCGATATCATGAGTATTGCCAATATTTAAGCCATGAAACATCTGATTATCTTGGCGGATGGATCGGCCGATTGGGCTTGTCCATCCTTGGGTGGCAATACCCTGTACCAGTATGCTAAGACTCCCAACATGGACCGTTTGGCCCGCATGGGTCGCTGCGGCCGCCTGAAAACGGTTGCCGATGGTTTCCATCCGGGAAGCGAGGTGGCCAATTCTTCCATTCTGGGCTACGATCAGCATAAGGTTTACGAGGGACGCGGCTGCTTGGAAGCTGCCAGCATAGGTTATGAGATGCAGCCTGGCGATATGGCTATGCGCTGTAATATTGTATGTCTGGAGGGTGATATCCTGAAAAATCATTCTTCTGGCCATATCACCACCGAGGATGCGGATGTGCTGATCAAGTATCTGCAGAAGCATCTGGGTAATGAGCGCGTCAGCTTCACTACCGGTGTGCAGTACCGTCACCTGTTGGTCATAAAGGGTGGAGATAAGCGTATCAAGTGCGTTCCTCCGCACGATGTGCCTGGTCAACCTTGGCGTCCGTTACTGATCCAGCCCGAAGTGCCAGAGGCGCAGGAGACTGCCGATTTGCTGAACGACCTGATTCTGAAGTCACAGGATTTGTTGGCTAAGCATCCGCTTAATCTGGAGCGTCAGTCCGAGGGTAAGGACCCGGCCAACAGTATCTGGCCTTGGAGTCCGGGTTACCGTCCTTCCATGGAGCCTCTTTCTGTCACTTATCCTCAAATCCGTAAGGGATCAGTCATTACTGCCGTTGATCTGATCCGTGGCATCGGTCATTATGCCGGTTTGCGTATCATCGATGTTGAGGGGGCTACCGGCTTGTACAATACCAACTATGCGGGCAAATGTGAGGCAGCTATCAGAGCCTTGAAGACCGATGATTTCGTATATCTTCATTTGGAGGGCCCTGATGAGGCTGGCCATGAAGGCAATATATGGTTGAAATTACAGACCATCGAGGATATTGATTCCAAGATTGTAGGTTCTATCTTTGAGGAGGTTAGGAACTGGTCTGAACCGGTGGCTATTGCCATTCTTCCTGATCATCCCACTCCTTGTGAGTACCGTACGCATACCAACGAGCCTGTCCCGTTCCTGATTTGGGCACCGGGCATGGAGCCTGATGAGGTGCAGACCTTTGATGAGGTGGCTTGCGTATCCGGCTCTTACGGATTGTTGGAGGGAGACGAGTTTATCAAACTGTTTATGAGCATTTGATTGTCATCCTGAGCATTGCGAAGGATCTTTTTTAACTGAATAGCAAAAAGTATAAGAGATATGAAATATTACAGTACAAACGGAAAGGCTGCTCAAGCCTCTTTGCACGAGGCTGTGGTAAAGGGTTTGGCCAGCGACAAGGGCTTGTTTATGCCTCAGGTCATTAAGGCGCTGCCCAAAGAGTTTTATGATGGGATTGAGAACCTGTCTTTTCAGGAGATTGCTTATCGTGTGGCCGATGCTTTTTTCGGTGAGGATGTTCCTGCCGATACACTGAAGCAGATTGTGTATGATACCCTGTCTTTCGATGTCCCAGCCGTACAGGTAAAGGACAATATCTATTCATTGGAACTGTTCCATGGACCAACCTTGGCTTTCAAGGATGTAGGCGCACGTTTCATGGCCCGTCTGCTGGGTTATTTCATCCGTCAGGAGGGTAACGAGCAGGTGAATGTCCTGGTGGCCACTTCAGGCGATACCGGTAGTGCCGTTGCCAACGGTTTCCTGGGTGTTGAGGGCATTCATGTCTATGTGCTTTATCCAAAGGGTAAGGTCAGCCCTATCCAGGAGTGCCAGTTCACCACGCTGGGTCAGAACATCACTGCATTGGAGATTGACGGTGTGTTCGATGATTGTCAGGCGCTGGTTAAGAATGCCTTCATGGATGCCGATTTGAATCAGCACATGAAACTGACATCTGCCAATTCCATCAATGTGGCCCGCTTCCTGCCTCAGGCTTTCTATTATTTCTATGCGTATGCTCAGCTGAAGAAACTGGGCAAGGCCGACCAGATGGTGGTTTGTGTTCCTAGTGGTAATTTCGGTAATATTTGCTCTGCCTTGTTTGGCAAGCGCATGGGCCTTCCGGTTAAGCGCTTCATTGCTGCAAATAATGCGAATGATATCTTCTTCAACTATCTGAAAACCGGAGAATATAATCCAAAACCATCGGTACAGACGATTGCCAATGCCATGGATGTGGGTGATCCATCCAACTTTGCCCGTATCTATGACCTGTATGGTAAGGATCATGCGGCCATCTGTGCGGATATCAGTGGTGCTACTTATTCCGATGAGCAGATTGCGGAAAGCATGCGTCAGTGCTTGGCTGAGACCGGTTATGTGTGCGATCCACACGGTGCATGCGGTTACCGTGCACTGAACGAGGGCTTAAATGAAGGAGAAGTGGGTGTGTTCCTGGAGACTGCTCATCCGGCCAAGTTCAAGACGGTTGTAGATGGCATCTTGGGTAGTGATATCGAGATTCCTGCTAAACTTCAGGCCTTCATGAAGGGCACCAAGCAGAGCATTGAGCTGCCAAAGGACTTCGATTCGTTCAAGGCATATTTGATGAAACAGTAAATAAAAACGGAGTGGGCATCAGCCTACTCCGTTTTCATGAATACGAAATACACAGCCAGCAGCAGACAGGCAAAGGCTGCGATATGATTCCAGTGCAGTGCCTCACCGGCAAACAGTACCTTGGTGAAGACTGTGAATACTATCAGCGAGATGACCTCCTGAATGACTTTCAGCTGCATCAGACTGAATGGTCCTCCATTTTCTACAAATCCGATACGGTTGGCAGGTACCTGAAGAGCATATTCCGCCAGCGCGATACTCCAACTGAACAGGATGATGGCATACAGTGGCCAGTTGGTTGAGATGTTCATATCCTGCAGTTTTAGATGGCCATACCAGGCAAAAGTCATAAAAATGTTAGAGCCAAGCAGCAGTAACACTGTGTATATTCCATTCATACGTTTTCTTTTTCTAAAATCGGGTGCAAAATTACGTCATTTCTCACAAAAAGTAAATAACCGTGGTCTAAATCTGCGATAAAAATGCTAACTTAGCGGCAATTTATAATCTAATATACCAAAACGACTATGAAATCTACAGCTTTATCTTTGCTGTTCTGTCTTTCTATGCCTGTTATGGCTATGGCACAGCAGGGACCTGGCGATGCCTGGAAAAATCCGCAGGTGAACGAAATCAATCGCCTGCCTATGCACACCACATTCTCTCCTGAACAGGAACAGCGTGTTTCTCTGCACGGACAGTGGAAATTCAATTATGTGACCAATCCTGATCTGGCTCCTGCCAATTTCTTTGCTGTGGGATACGATGACAGCGGTTGGAAGGAGATGCCGGTTCCCGGTGTATGGGAACTGAATGGTTTTGGCGATCCTTTGTATGTAAACATCGGCTATGCTTGGCGTGGACACTACAAGAATAATCCTTGTCTTCCTCCTATGGAGGAGAACCATGTGGGCAGTTACCGCCGCGAGATTCAGGTGCCTGCCGATTGGAACGGTCAGCAGATCATTGTTCATTTCGGTTCGGTGACCAGTAACATCGCTCTGTATGTGAATGGCAAGTTCGTGGGCTACAGCGAGGACAGTAAGTTGGCTTGTGAGTTCGACGTAACCAAGTTTCTGAAGGTGGGCCAGAAGAACCTGTTCGCTTTCCGCATCATGCGCTGGTGCGATGGTACTTATTTCGAGGATCAGGACTTCTTCCGTTACAGCGGTGTGGCTCGTGACAGCTACCTGTACACCCGTAATGCAGCTAATCATGTGGAGGATATCCGACTGGTGGGTAATCTGGAGAACAACTATAAGGACGGTGTGCTGGATGTTCAGCTGAAGTTGAGCAATAAAAACCTGACGGCAGAAGTTGAGCTGAGTGACGAGCAGGGTAAGGTTCTGGGTACTGCTCAGGGCAAGGGACTGAATGTGAAGCAGCAGATTAAGGTGGCTGGCGTTCAGCCTTGGAGTGCTGAGATTCCTAACCGCTATAACGTAAAGGTAACCTTGAAGGATGCCAAGGGTCAGGTGGTGGAGACTATTCCATTGAAGACCGGTTTCCGCAGCATCGAGATCAAGAACCAGCAGGTATTGGTGAACGGACAGCCTATCCTGATTAAGGGTGCTGACCGTCACGAACTGGATCCATACGGAGGTTATGTGCTGAGCCACGACCGTATGCTGCAGGATATTCAGGAGATGAAGAAGATGAACATCAATGCCGTTCGTACCTGCCATTATCCAGACGATCCATACTGGTATGAGCTGTGTGATAAGTACGGTATCTATATGGTGGCTGAGGCTAACCTGGAGAGCCACGGTATGGGCTATGGCAAGGAGTCTCTGGCTAAGTTCCCTGAGCTGCTGAAGCCTCACATGGAGCGTAACCAGCGTAACGTACAGTGCAACTTCAATCATCCTAGCATCATTTTCTGGTCTATGGGTAATGAGGCTGGCGATGGTGTGAACTTTGAGAATGTATACAAGTGGATCAAGAACGAGGATACTTCCCGTCCTGTTCAGTACGAGCGTGCAGGTTTGAACGATCATACCGATATTTACTGCCCTATGTACGCATGGCCTAAGGATGTGGAGAAGTTTGCTCTGAGTGGTGATCCTCGTCCGATGATTCAGTGCGAGTATGCACATGCCATGGGTAACTCACAGGGTGGTTTCAAGGATTACTGGGATCTGTTCCGTAAGTATCCTAACCTGCAGGGTGGCTTTATCTGGGACTTCGTAGACCAGAGCCCTAAGGCTGTCAACAAGCGCAACCAGTACACTTATGTATATGGCGGCGATATGAACGACTATGATTCACCTGACGATCGCAACTTCTGCAACAACGGTCTGATTTCACCAGACCGCGTATGGCATCCTTCTGCTTACGAGGTAAAGCATTATTATCAGAACCTGTGGGTTACTCCGGTTGATTTGCAGAAGGGTATCGTTGAGGTTTATAACGAGAACTTCTTCCGTCATCTTTCTACCTACTACATGACCTGGAGTCTGATGGTGGACGGCAATTCGGTTCAGAACGGTGTGATGAGTGACTGGAGATGTGCTCCTCAGAAGAAGTTGCAGGTTACCCTGCCTTATGATCTGTCTGGTATTCCAGCCGGTAAGGAGGTGATGCTGAACGTGAACTTCTACGAGAAGAAGGCTTCTCCACTGATTCCTGCCGGTTATTCGGTAGCTAGCAATCAGCTGGTGATTAACGATTATCAGCCTAAGGCGCTGGTTTTGGATAACCCAAATAACGTACAGATGCCAACCATCGACAATAGCGGACACCACCTGGTTGTAAAGGGTGACAACTTCCAGATTGATTTCTGTAAGAAGCGTGGCTGGATTGTGGAATTCCAGAGCAACGGTCAGCAGCTGTTGGCTAATAATGCGGCTTTGGCTCCTAACTTCTGGCGTGCTCCAACCGATAACGACTTTGGTGCAAACCTGCAGAAGCGCATGCGTGTATGGCACGATGTTAAGCCTGTGATGACCGATCAGAAGGCTGAGGTGGTAGGCGACTATGTGGTAGTGACTACCCAGCACGATTTGAAGGAGATTGAAGGTACCATGACCATGACCTATACCATCAGCAAGACTGGTCAGGTAAAGGTGAATGAGAAGATGACCGTAGGTAAGAAAGACCTTATGGGTATGTTCCGTTACGGTATGAAGGTGCAGTTGCCAAAGACCTTCCAGACCGTGAAGTACTGGGGCCGTGGTCCTGTAGAGAACTACATCGACCGTAAGGGTGCTGCCTTCGTGGGCCGCTATACCCAGACCGTCGACGAGCAGGCTTCTCTGGACTATATCCGTCCTCAGGAGATGGGTAACAAGACCGATCTTCGTGAGTGGCAGGTTTCAAACGGCTCATTCGGTTTGAACTTTACCAGCGACCAGTTGTTCAGTGCCAGCGCATTGAACTATACCATTGAAAGTTTGGACGAGGGTCTGGCTAAGGATAATGGCCATACCGAGTTGGTTCCAAAGGCTGACTTTGTAACCGTTTGCATCGATCAGGCTCAGTGGGGTGTAGGTGGTGTGGATTCTTGGGGCGCCCTGCCTTTGGAGCACCATCAGTTGAAGGCAGGTGATAAGGACTTCACCTTCATGATTACTCCTGTGAAGTAATATTCTAATTCTAATGTCATTCCGAACGCATGTGAGGAATCTTACCTCGCGAGTATGCCATCCGGTTTAGAAAGATTTCTCACATTCGTTCGAAATGACAACATGGATTGAAATGAAGACAATAACCATACCATTTATCTCGGGGATTCCATCTGAACCGCAGGCAATACCAGCAATTTTGGATGCTAAGGATATTCCTTTTACCGCCATTGATACGGTAAACTGGCCCGAATATCCCTATCAGCCAGCTGTGAAGTTCCGCATGGCTCAGACCGAAGAGGCTTTGGTACTGCACTATGTGGTAACGGAACAGAGTGTAAAGGCTGAGGCCGGACACGACAACGGGCATGTGTGGGAAGACGCCTGTGTGGAGTTTTTCTCAGTACCGGCAGGTGACGGCATCTATTACAATATGGAGTGCAACTGTGCGGGGCAATTGCTGGTGGCTGCCGGCCCAAACCGCGAGGGACGTGAGTTCGCCTCCGAAGAGGTGCTGAAAGGTGTCAGACGGTGGTCATCGCTGGGTTCGGAATCTTTTCCGGAAAGAGTAGGGGAATGTACCTGGCAATTGGCACTGTATATTCCGCTGAGCACTTATTTCAAGCATCAGATAACGAGTCTGAAAGGAAAAAGCATCCGTGCCAATTTCTACAAGTGTGGTGATAACCTCATGCAGGCGCATTTCCTGTCTTGGAACCCGATAGATTTACCTTCTCCGAATTTCCATTGCCCTGCCCATTTCGGAGAAATCGTATTCGAATAACCAATTGTCAATTGTCAATTAAATATTAAAGGAGGCTTAAAAAGCCTCCTTTAATATTTCCGGATGTTCGTTGTATGCCTTGACTATCAGCTCACCGAACAGGTTGTTTGCCCAGGCAAACCAGCTGCGGGTAAAGTTGGTATGGTCATTCACATTGAATGCCTCGTGCATGAAACCGGTGTTACCCTCGGTATTGCGCAGCATCTTGATGCAGTTCTTGATCTCCTTGGCGTCATCGGTGGTCAGAGCCTTCATGATGATACTCATCGGCCAAGCCATCTGCAGACCAACGTGAGGACCACCGATACCCTCACCGTCCTTACCGGAGAAGAAGTATGGGTTGTTGTGGCTCCAAACCAGGTTGCGGGTGTTCTGGTAGATAGGGTCGTTCTTATCGCAGTAGCCCAGGTATGGAGCAGCCAGCAGGCTTGGAACATTCGCATCATCCATACAGTAGCTGTTGCCGAAACCGTCCACCTCAAAAGCATAAACCTTACCGCATACAGGGTGGTTTACTACCGCATATTTCTGGATGGCCTCATCCACCTCGCTGGCCAGTGCCAGACAGTCGTTGGCAAATGAAGTGTTGTTATATACCTTGGTCTCAATCTCGGCCAACTGGCGCAGGGATACTACGGCAAACATGTTGGATGGAATCAGGAAACCGTACTGGGTAGCATCGTCTGATGGGCGGAAGGCCGAGAAGATCAGACCTACAGGGTTTACCGGAGCACCATAGCCGTGGTTCATCTGGCTGTCGGTAGGTGCGGTGGTGTTACGCTGGAACTTGTAAGGGCCCAGGCCGTTCTTACGCTGCTGCTCCTTGAACGTCTTCATCACCAGCTGCATGGCTGCATGCCAGTTACCGTCAAATACTGATGTGTCACCGGTAATGGTCCAGTACAGGTAAGCCAGACGGATAGGGTAGCACAGCGAGTCAATCTCGTACTTGCGCTCGTGCAGCTCGTCCTTCATGTCGGTATGGTCGCTCTTCCACTGGCTGCCGGTAGGTCCGAAGTTGAACGCATTGGCATATGGGTCGATGTTGATGCAGGCAGCCTGGCGGTTGATGGCACCGGCAATCAGCTGGCGCAGCTCCTTATCATCCTTGGTCAGGGTGATGTATGGAGTCAGCTGGGCCGATGAGTCGCGCAGCCACATGGCATCGATATCACCGGTAATGACAAAGGTATCTGGGCGGCCGTTAATCATGGAATGCTTCACGGTTGTATCCAGGGTGTTAGGATAGCAGTTCATGAACATCTCACGCAGCTTTGGGTCTGCAATGGCCTTGCTTACTTTCTGGATCAGGGCTTCCACAGCCTTGGATGAGAACTTACGGTCAGCCTTGGCAGGACGCTTATTGCCGTCCTCGTTAATCGCCATGGTCTGGGCGATGGCATCGGTTTTTTCTGTGATATTTGCTTTTACTGGTGCGTTGCTGAGAAGTAGTAATAACGCACTTAAAGGAATAAATTTAGTGTTCATTAGTGTTGGTTTATAGATTTTCTGCAAATGTAATAAAATAATTCGTATCTTTGCGGAAATACACCGAATATCATGAAAAACAAAATTCTTTTAGGGTTATGCTGTTTAGCTATGCCGGCTCATGCCCAGGAACTGATACCTATGGTGCAGTTGCATGCCGGCAGTTTCTATATGGGTGGACTGGGATACAACGAGAATTTCGATGAGATACCCGTACACCGTGTTACATTGACAAAAGATTTTAAGATGGGTGCCACCGAGGTCACCAATGCCCAGTATGAGCTGTTCCGTCCCGAGCATCGTGCCCTTCGCGGCAAGAACGGATTATCCGTAGGCGATGATGAGGCTGTGGTGAATGTCAGCTATGACGATGCCGTGGCATTCTGCGAGTGGCTTACCCGAAAGGAGGGAAAGACTTACCGCCTGCCCACCGCGGCGGAGTGGGGGTATGCCTGCCGTGCGGGTACCTATTGGGATTACTATACCGGCGATGGCCTGTCGGACGAGCTTTGCCGGAATCAGACCATAGTCCGTGACATGAAGTCGGTGTCGCTGCAGGTGGGTAAGACCCGCCCTAATGCCTGGGGACTATATGATATGCACGGCAATGTGGAGGAATGGTGTCTGGACTGGTATGGCCCTTATGTGGCCGATGCCCAGACCGATCCGGTGGGATATGAGACCGGACTGGCCCGTGTGACCCGTGGCGGCAGTCACAATACGCCTCACAAGTACCTGCGCAGTGCCAACCGCATGGCCATGCTGCCGCAGGACAAGCACGAGATGACCGGTTTCCGTGTGGTTCAGGCCGATTACCCTGCCACCCAACCGCTGGCCCAACCGGTGGAGAACTACGCTGTGAGCCAGACAAGATACAGTTGGACCAAGGTCGCCGGACCGGTGTTCAATGAGCCTCAGGTCTTTGTCATTCAACCTCAGGACGGACACACGCCTTTCTATACCCACAATCACCAGCCGGCCATCACCTGGTGCGACAACGGCGATTTGCTGGCCATCTGGTTCAGTGCTAACCAGGAGAACGAGCGCGAGATGACCGTGCTGCAGAGCCGCCTTCATCCGGGTTTTGCGGAGTGGGAGCCTGCCCGTGAGTTCTACCGCATTCCGGACCGCAACCTTACCGGCAGCAGCCTGATGCGTGACAATCGGGGTACATTGTATCACATGAACGGTGTGGAGCGTGCCGGCGACTGGCAGAACCTGGCGCTGACCTACCGCAAGAGTACCGATAACGGCCTGACCTGGAGCACCCCCGAACTGGTGGCTCCCGAGCATACCGTCCATCATCAGGTCATTCAGGGACCTACCGTCCTGAAGAACGGCTGGTTCATGCAGGCATGCGATGCGGGCCCCGGTGGAGCCGATGGTACCGCCCTGTTTATCAGTAAGGATCAGGGTAAGACCTGGACTGACCAGAGCCACGGTCAGCCGTTAGGCGAGATTACAGAGGGTGGCCATGGTCCTGTTATCGCAGGTATCCATGCCGGCGTGGTGCAGCTTAAGGATGGCTCACTGATGGCTTTGGGCCGCAACAACAATATCAAGGGTGCCGATGGCATTCCGCACATGACCATGAGCCTTTCCAAGGACTATGGTGAGACTTGGGAGTATCATGCCAGTCCGTTCCCGCCTATCGATGGCGGTCAGCGTGGCGTGCTGATGCGTCTGAACGAGGGACCGATTGTGTTCTTCTGCTTTACTGATCATCCTCAGCGCACCCCTGAGGCACAGCGGGGTATGATGTTTACGGACCGGAACGGTAAGCAGTTCCGTGGTTATGGCCTGTATGCGGCGGTGTCTTATGACGAGGGAAAGACCTGGCCGGTACGTAAACTGGTGAGCGACGGAAAGTACCGTTTCCTGAACGGTGGTGCTTGGACCCGATTCTTCGAGATGGATGAGACTCATGCCGAGCCCCGCGGTTACATGGCCGGTTGCCAGACACCGGACGACATGATTCATCTGGTCAGCAGCCGCATCCATTACAGCTTTAACTTGAAATGGTTGGAAAGTAAATAAATACAATATAGCATTATGAAATACGTATCAAAACTATTCACTGCAGCCGTGTGCGCTATGGGCTTGATGGCCTGTCAGACACAGCCTTCGGCATCGCAGGATCCGGTGGATTATGTCAATCCTTACATCGGTAACATCAGCCATCTGCTGGTGCCTACCTATCCTACCGTACACCTGCCAAACAGCATCATGCGCGTGTATCCCGAGCGCGAGAATTTTACCGGTAATGTCATCAGCGGTCTGCCCCTGATCATCACCAGTCACCGCGGCAGCTCTGCGTTCAACCTGAGTCCTTACCAGGGCGATTTGGATAAAGCCACCAATGTCATCAGCTACGGTTATGACAACGAGGTGATTAAGCCTTACTTCTACAGCGTGGACCTGGACGATGAGGATATCTCCGTGCAGTATGCTCCTTCGCATCAGTCTGGTATTTACCAGCTGAGTTTTGCTCAGAAGGGCGAGCCGGTTTACCTGCTGTTCAATACCCGAAACGGTGAGCTGACCACCGATGGAAAGACCATCAGCGGCTTCCAGAACCTGGAGAACAATACCAGGATTTATATCTATATGGAGACCGACAAGGCTCCAACCGGGGTCACTCAGCGCCCTGTGGCCCGTGAGCGCCAGTCCTGCTATGCCTTGGCTTATCCTCAGGGAACCGATAAGTTGAACGTGCGCTACGGTGTGTCATTCATCTCGGTGGATCAGGCCAAGAAGAACCTGCAGCGCGAGATTACCCATTACGATGTGCAGAAGACTGCAGCCGAGGGCCGCGACCTGTGGAATGCTACTCTGGGCAAGATTAACGTAAAGGGTGGAACCCTGGACGAGAAGACCATTTTCTATACCTCACTGTACCGCACCTACGAGCGCATGATCTGTATCTCCGAGGATGGCCAGTACTACAGTGCTTACGACAATCAGGTACACCAGGATGAGGGTACTCCGTTCTATGTGGACGATTGGATTTGGGATACCTACCGCGCTACCCATCCGCTGCGTCTGATTGTGGAGACCCAGAAGGAGAGCGACATGGTGAACTCTTTCATCCGCATGGCTTATCAGCTTACTCCACACTGGATGCCTACCTTCCCTGAGGTGACCGGCGACAGCCGCCGGATGAACAGTAACCACGGTGTGGCTACCGTGCTGGATGCCTACAACAAGGGTATGCGCAGCTTCGATCTGGCTCAGGCCTACGAGGTTTGTAAGGCGGGTATCACCGAGAAGACCTTGGCTCCATGGTCGGGCAAGCCTGCCGGTGTGCTGGATAAGTTCTTTAAGGATCACGGTTATTTCCCATCGTTGGCACCGGGCGAGACCGAGACTGTCCCTGAGGTGCATTCGTTCGAGCGCCGCCAGCCGGTGGCTGTAACCCTGGGTACCGTATTCGATGAGTGGTGTCTGGGTAACATCGCCAAGAACCTGGGTAATAAGGAGGATGCTGATTATTTCCTGAATCACAGTCTGAACTACCGTACCATCTATAACGAGAAGACCGGTTTCTTCCATCCAAAGGACAGTTTCGGCGTGTTTGTCGAGCCATTCGATTACCGTTATCCTACCGGCTTGGGCGCACGCGATGCTTATGACGAGAACAACGGTTGGGAGTACCGCTGGGATGTTCAGCATAATGTGGCCGACCTGATTAAGTTGATGGGCGGTAAGGAGAAGTTCGTGAACGAGCTGGAGAGAATGTTCTCTGAGCCTCTGGGCAAGAGCCGTTTCGATTTCTATGCCATGTATCCGGATCATTCGGGTAACGTGGGCCAGTTCTCTATGGGTAACGAGCCAGCTTGCCATGTTCCTTATTTGTACAACTATGCCGGTCAGCCTTGGCGTACCCAGAAGCGTGTGCGCAACCTGCTCAAGCAGTGGTTCCGCAATGACCTGATGGGTGTTCCTGGCGATGAGGACGGTGGCGGTATGACTGCCTTTGTGGTATTCTCCATGATGGGATTCTACCCTGTAACTCCTGGTTTACCTATGTACGTCATCGGCAGCCCTACCTTCCAGGACCTGAGCATCAAGCTGGAGAACGGAAAGACCTTCCAGCTCAAGTGCCAGAACTACGATCCGGAGAACAAGTACATCCAGTCTGCTAAGCTGAACGGCAAGGAATGGACCAAGTCCTGGTTCTCACACGACGACCTGATGAATGGCGGTACCCTGGAGCTGGTCATGGGTAAGCATCCTAACAAGGCCTGGGGTGCAGCCGATGCCGATCTGCCACCTTCATTCTCTATGGAATGACAACAGAAAAAACAACATAATAAAACAATGAAGACAATCCTAACATTCCTGGCCGCATTGCTGTTCCCTGTAGCAGTCAATGCTGCCGAACCCGTGGATCTGAAACCCAACCGCACCTCAACACTGCGCTTGCCTTCTGTTCCTCTGGTTGTATCCGATCCCTATTTCTCCATCTGGTCACCCTACGACCAGCTGATGCAGGGATCCGTAACCCATTGGACCGATAACCCGAAGACCCTGATTGGTGCCATCCGTGTGGACGGTCAGACCTACCGCTTCCTGGGCAAGGACAGGGTAGTGCTGAACAACCTGCTGTGCATGGCCGACGAGCAGACCTGGGAGGGCCGCTATACCCGCCAGACTCCGGCTGCCGACTGGATGAATCCGGAGTTCAACGACAGTCAGTGGAAAACCGGAAAGGCCGGTTTCGGTACCAACGAGAATGCTTTTGTGGGCACCCCTTGGGTGGAGGAGTACAGCGATATCTATGTGCGCCGTACCTTCCAGGTGGATGATCTGACCGACGATGCCCTGTACCTGGGCTATGCCAATGACGATGAGTTTGAGATTTACCTGAACGGCGTGAAACTGCACTCCACTCCCGAGTGCCATCATCAGGCCACTCATATCCGCCTGACCGATGAGCAGAAGAAGGCTCTGCGCAAGGGTACCAACGTGCTGGCCGGTCACTGCCACAACATCACCGGTGGTGCGTATATCGATTTCGGCCTGTACCGCGAGGATAATTCGGCAGCCCGCTTCACTGCCGAGGCCCGTCAGACCAGCGTCAGTGTCCTGGCCACCAGCTCGTATTATACCTTTGCCTGCGGTCCTGTGGAACTGAATGTGGTGTTCACCGCTCCTCAGCTGATTGACGACCTGGACCTGCTGTCTACTCCTGTCAATTACATCTCTTATCAGGTACGCTCTACCGACAAGAAGGCACACGACGTGCAGGTGTATTTCGAGACTAGTCCCGATATGGCGGTCAACTCACTGGCACAGCCTACCGTGGCCAATACCCTGCAGAAGAACGGTCTGGCTTATGTCAAGGCCGGTACCATCGAGCAGCCTATCTGTGCCCAGCAGGGCGACCAGATCTGCATCGACTGGGGTTATGTGTACCTGGCAGGCAAGGAGGGCAATGGACGGAAGGTGAGCCTGGGTAATGCGAGCGACATGAAGAAAGCCTTCATGCAGCAGGGCGATTTGCTGCCTTCCAAGAGCGAGGTGGTAACCCGTGACAAGCACATGCCGGCCATGGCCTATGTGCATGATTTGGGTAAGGTGGGTACTGCCCCAGTGCAGGACTACCTGATGATGGGATACGACGATGATTACGCTATCGAGTACATGCATCAGTTGCGCATGGGGTACTGGAAGCACGACGGTGCGGTGGCCATTACCGATGCGTTCGAGCGTCTGCGCGACAACTATGCCGGTATCATGCAGCGCTGCCAGGACCTGGATGCCATGATCTATGACGATGCGCTGCAGGCTGGTGGCCAGCAGTATGCCGAGATCTGTTCGGCTTCCTACCGTCAGGTCATGTCGGCTCATAAGCTGTTTACCGACCGCCAGGGCCGCCTGTTGTGGTTCTCTAAGGAGAATAACAGTAACGGCTGCGTGAACACCGTGGATTTGACTTATCCTTCGGCTCCGCTGTACCTTATCTATAATCCGGAACTGGAGAAGGGCATGATGACCAGTATCTTCGAGTACAGCCGCTCCGGCCGCTGGACCAAGCCTTTCGCTGCACATGACCTGGGTACTTATCCGATTGCCAACGGTCAGGTGTATGGTGGCGATATGCCGGTGGAGGAGAGCGGTAACATGCTGATTCTGGCTGCTGCCATCTCTAAGATTGACGGCAATACCGATTATGTGAAGCCTTACTGGGACATCCTGACCACTTGGGCCGATTATCTGGTGGAGAACGGTCTGGACCCTTCTAACCAGTTGTGTACCGACGACTTTGCCGGTCACTGGGCACACAATGCCAACCTGTCTGTCAAGGCCATCATGGGTATCCAGGCGTACAGCGAGATGGCCCGCATGATGAACATGACCGCACTGGCCGACCGCTACGGCGCCATTGCCAAGGACATGGCTGGAAAGTGGGAGAAGATGGCCGATGACGGTGATCATTACCGCCTGGCATTCGACCGCGAGAATACCTGGAGCCAGAAATATAATATGGTATGGGATAAGATGTGGGGCACCAACCTGTTCTCGGCACAGGTGTTCGACAAGGAAATCAGCTGCTACCTGAAGAACCAGAATGCCTACGGTCTGCCTTTGGATTGCCGCAAGGAGTACACCAAGAGCGACTGGGTAATGTGGTCGGCAGCCATGTCGCCCGACCTGGAAACCTTCCAGAAGTTTGCTGCTCCGCTGTACCGTTACATCAACGAGACCACCACACGCGTCCCAATCAGCGATTGGCACCACACCGACAGCGGTGAGTGGGTAGGCTTCCGTGCCCGTTCGGTTATCGGCGGATACTGGATGCAGGTCCTGATGAATAAGATGAGATAAAAAATAGGGTGTGTCATTCCAAATGGCACACCCTGTTTTTTCTTTTTGTTTTTTTTCTTACTGCATCTCACGCAGACGCACCTCTATCTTCTTTCCGGCAGCATCTACCTTTTCCTTGACTTCCTGCACGTTGGTGTTGGAGAAGTGGTAAGGGATGAAGATTTTTGGCTCAATCAGAAGAGCTGCCTCAACAGCCTGCTCAGGGGTCATGGTCGGACCGTTGATAGGCAGAAAGCAGAGATCAATGTCCTTGATGTCTTTGAGCTCTGGAATCATATCCAGGTCACCGGCAATGTAGATACGGAATCCGTCAATGGTCAGGACATAACCGTTGCCTACACCCTTAGGATGTTTCTGAAGGTTCTCCGGTGCCAGATTATAGGCAGGAACAGCATCCACGTTCAGATAGTCGTTGACCCGGACGGAACTGCCGTTTTCCAGAGCGACGGTTTTTGCAGGGAGTTTCTCCAGACTGCGCTGGTTGGCGTAGATAAGGGTAGACTCCTTCAGCAGTGGCTCTACCGCTTTGGGGTCCATGTGGTCACCATGCTCATGGCAGATCAGGATCAGATCGGCTTTGTCGAACTTGCTGTAGTCGGTGTAACGGCTTACCGGATCCACCTGGATGATGTAGTCGTCTACACGTATTTCCATGGATGCATGCTTGATTAGGGTTACTGAGATGTTCTTGCCGCTTCTGGTCTGGAACTTCTCAACGGCAAAATCCTGTGCCTGGGTGGTGATGACCGACATCATCAGAGCCAGTAATAAAACCAGTTTTTTCATATTCTTTTATTTGGATAGATTGACCAATCGTTGCAAATTTAGTCTAAATAATTCATTATACCTCCTTATTATACCTATTTTTACGTATGTATTTCCAACTTTCATGCTTTTTTGACTAATGAAGATTATATATTAAGGTATTTGGACTATGAATTTGTTAAAAATGAATGTGAATAGTATAATTTGCCGTACAAAAAAACCTTTAGAATAAAAAAAATACTTAAATTTGCACACATTAATCTATAGTGGTCATACTATCTGTTGGAAACATGCATAGTCTTAAATCCTTCTATAGTACTATAAACACGTAAATTATTGTGGGAACAATATTAGTAACAATATACTATATAAACACCAAAAAACAATTAGTTATGTCAAAACGACTTACATCAGTAAGCATGATGATGGTATTGATGAGCATGGCTCCAGTAGCATCATTTGCAGCTACAGACAATGTAGCAGGTGTGTCAATCACACAACAGAATGGTGCTTGTAAGGGTACAGTTGTTGATTCAACAGGTGAGCCTATCATTGGTGCTTCTATCCTGGTAAAGGGTACTACCAATGGTACAATCACTGACTTGGACGGTAACTTTAACCTGTCAGGCGTAAACAGAGGTGACGTTTTGGTTATTTCTTATGTAGGTTCTATTACTCAGGAAGTAACTTGGAATGGTCAGCCATTGAACGTAACTCTGGAAGATGATTCAAAGACTCTGGAAGAGGTAGTTGTAACCGCTTTGGGTATGAAGCGTGCTACCAAGGCTCTGGGTTACGCTGTAACCGAGATGAAGGGTGAGGACTTGAACACAAACGTTGTTAACCCAGTATCAGCATTGCAGGGTAAGGTTGCCGGTGTTGATATCAGCGCAGGTGATGGTGGTCTGTTCGGTTCTTCTAAGATTTTGATTCGTGGTAACTCTACTTTGAGTAAGAACAACCAGCCTATCTACGTTATCGATGGTGTTATCCTGGATAACGGTGTTAAGAATGGTGATGCTGACTGGAGCCAGAGTGATACTGACTGGGGTAATGAGTTGAAGAACTTGAACCCTGATGATTTCGAGTCTGTATCAGTACTGAAGGGTGCAGCTGCTACCGCACTGTACGGTTCTCGTGGTTTGAACGGTGCTGTCGTTATTACTACCAAGAGTGGTAAGGGCAAGAAGGGTCTGGGTGTAACATTCTCTCAGACATTGGGTATCGACCATGTTTATGGCGGTCCTTCTTTCCAGAACGAGCGCGGTGAAGGTTACATGGCAGGTTATTCAAACTACAAGCCATCTGGTAACATGAACCACACCAACGAGTTCTATTTGAACGCTCAGGGCAAGCCTTCATACGAGTTTGGTGGTGGTGTTTCTTATGGTCCTAAGTTCGACGGCCAGACTCAGCTTGAGTACTTCGACGGCCAGACACACACCTATTCTCCATACAAGAACAACTTCGTTGATGCATTCGATGATGGTTTCAACACCAATACCAACGTATCTGTACAGGGTAGCAATGAGACTTCTTCATTCTATTCTTCTCTGTCTTACAAGTACGCTGACGGTAATACCCCTAACAACAGCTTCTCTCGTCTGTCATTCCTGGCTAAGGCTTCTCACAAGATCAGCAAGGATGTAGAATTGGAGGCTGGTATCTCATTCGCAAACTCTAATCCAAAGAACGGTGGTTCTACCAACTTCGGTGAAAACTTCATCGATGGTACATGGGACCGTATGTACGATTCTCGTTACTATCGTACCCGTTATAAGGGTTCTCACGGTGGTTTGGCTAGCACTGACTACGGTGATGAGTATGGTAGAAACCCAGGTCGTGGTACATGGTGGAGCATCTTCGAGAACCACTACGAGCAGAAGGAGACTTCTGTACGTCCAAGCTTGAAGTTGACAGCTGATCTGAACAGCTGGTTGAAGTTCACCGCTGAGGGTAACTACAACTACTACTACAAGAGATACGAGGCTAAGGAGTTGGGTTCTGGCTATGCTAACGAGGGTGGTAAATACCAGATGGATATGTACACCAAGGAGCAGACCAACTTCAATGCTAACGTGTCATGGAACAAGCCTGTTGGTGACTTCAACGTAAGCGGTTTCCTGCGCGGTGAGTACTATCACAACTTCGAGCAGTCTATGTCTGAGTGGACTAACGACGGTTTGATCGTTCCTGGCCAGTTCTTCATCAACAACTCTAAGAAGACTCCTGGTTATTCAGGCGTTATCACCGGTGAGAAGACCATTATGTCTATCGCTGGACAGTTGGCATTGAGCTGGAAGGATCAGATTTTCGTTGATGTTACCGGCCGTAACGACTGGTCATCTTCTCTGGTTTATGCTGACAAGCACGGTAACTACTCATACTTCTACCCATCTGTATCTGGTTCATGGTTGATCCACGAGACTCTGGGTGAGAGCATGCCTGAGTTCATCTCATTCGCAAAGGTACGTGCATCTTGGGCACAGGTAGGTAACGATACCGAGGCTTATCGTATCAATTCTGCATACTCATTGAATTCAATGACTACCAACCAGGGTAACACTTATTATCTGAACGTTCCTACTACTTCATACGATCAGAACCTGAAGCCAGAGCGTAAGAACTCTTGGGAGGTTGGTGCTGATATCCGCTTCTTGAACAACCGTATCGGTATTGATGCTACTTACTATCGTGAGAACACCAAGAACCAGATTATGGAAATCTCTGTACCTTCTGTATCAGGTTTGAGCAAGCAGCTGGTTAATGCCGGTAACATCCAGAACCAGGGTTATGAGATCGCTTTGAACACCACTCCAATCGATAAGAAGAACTGGACATGGGATTTGAACTTCACATACACTCACAACCGTTCTAAGATCGTTTCTCTGCACGAGAACGTTGCTAACTACATCAACCTGGTCGGTGATCCTGCTTACGGTAACTACCGTATCGGTTCTGTAGCACAGGTAGGTGGTGCTTACGGTTTGCTGATGTCTGATGCTGTGCCTAACTATGATGAGAAGACCGGTCTGCCAATCTTGGAGACAGCTTCTTATTCAAGTCGTCACGCTGTATACTACACCCGTTCCGGTAAGGTTCAGGAGGTAGGTGACATCAACCCTAACTTCTTGGGTTCTGTAAATACCTCATTGCGTTATAAGGACTTGACCCTGCGCGTATCTCTGGATGCTCGCTTCGGTGGTAAGGTTGCTATCTACGGTTCTCACTATGGTGCTGCTTACGGCTACTTGGAGAGCTCTCTGAATGGTACAAGTGCTGAGCACGGTGGTTTGACCTATACCTCTATCTGGGACGGTGAGACCTACGACGATGGTATCATTCCTAACGCTATCATGCCTGGTGGTTATGAGATGCCTATCCCTGGCGGTACCTATACTGTTGCTGCTGGTGGTGAGACATACCAGAGCTTGGTTGACCGTGGTTTGGCTGATCCTCAGCATGCTTCTTCTTGGAACTACTGGACCAACAGCTGGGGTCGTGCTTCAGTTGGTGACGGTATTTCTGACGACTGGTTCAAGACTTTGAACTATATCGCACTGCGTGAGGTATCTTTGAGCTACAAGTTGCCTGGCAAGTGGTCAAAGAAGATTGGTGCTTCTAACATCAACCTGACATTGGCTGGCCGTAACTTGGGTTACTTGCTGAACTCTCTGCCTAACAACTTCAACCCAGAGTCTATGCGTGGTACACAGTCTGGTCAGTTCATGATCCGTTCTGTAAGTCCATACGTAGCTAGCTATACATTTACCATTAACGCTTCATTCTAATCTATCAAAAACAGAAATTTAATATGAAGTCACATAAATTACTTTTAAGTGCATTAGCTTTGGGCGCTCTGGCTATGACTGGTTGCCGCGACGACTATTCAGATATCAACCAGAATCCTGCCGATATCGTAAAGCCAAGTGCATCCTATTTGTTTGCAAATGCTGTAAACCAGTTTGACCCACAGGCTTATCTGGAGTACTACTACAATGCTCCTATGGTCTATGCTTGGTCAGGTATGGGTATCCCTTCAGGTGGTGCTTCTGAGACTATTTTGACCCTTACCGCTACCGGTGATCAGGGTGGTCAGTATATGAAGACCCTGCGCGTTCTTCGCGATATGGAGGCTTATATGTCTAAATTAGGCGATGACGAGGCTGGAAAGGCTGAGTTTAAGGTTTGGTCTCCTTATTTCCAGGCTACTAATGTCCTGAGCATCTACTTGGGTATCTTCGACACTGATATGTATGGTGATATTCCTTGGAACGAGGCTGGTCGTCTGGCATACGGTGGTAAGTTGACCCCAGAGTATGACTCTTTGGCAGATCTGTACAACCAGTGGCTGATCGAGTTGGATGAGGCTGTTGCAGTTTTCTCTGACAAGTCTAACTATATGGCATCTGCTCAGGATGTTGTATACGGTGGCGATCTGACTAAGTGGGCTAAGTTGGCTAACTCTCTGAAGCTGCGTCTGGCTGTTCGTATGTTGGCTGTTGATGCTGGCAAGGCTAAGAGCATCGCTTCTGCTGTTGAGAGCGCAGCTTGCGGTTACATTGCTGACGTTGATGACGATATGCTGTTCAACAAGGGTACCAGCGGTTCTGGCATGGATGATTATATCTATCACTGGAACAACGGTTTCACCGGTACTTCAGCACGTAAGGCTGTTGTTGACCTGATGCTTAACAATGTTGACCCACGCGTACGTTTCTTCTACAAGAAGAACCAGTGGAACTCTAAGATCGTTCAGGGTTACTTCGATGCAGGTTTGGAAATTCCAGATTTCATTGCTGAGAATGTTAACTTCACTACCGACGCTAGCGGTAAGAAGCACTTCGAGAGCTGGGGCGGTCTGGGTGAGCCATGGGTACGTTACTATGGTTTGACTGAGGACTGGAATGCTGGTGTTAACGTATCCGAGAAGTACAAGTGGTACTTCCCAGGTGGTTATGGTAAGGCTTCTACCGAGGTCACTCTGTATGATAAGGATGGTAAGAACCCTGCTACATACACCGCTACTTCTTCTCTAAACCAGATGATGATCATCGGTCGTTCTTATAGCTCTGCTTCTCAGGTTGAGGCATCTACATTGCCAGATGATACCTACACCTTCTCTACCGAGAGCCGTCCTTGGTACGGTATGTACATCGGTGCAGGTGAGGTTAACCTGTACTTGGCTGAGTTCGCTATGCTGAACGGTGATGAGGGTAAGGCTGAGGGCTACTACAAGAAGGGTCTGGAAGCTTCTGTTAAGGAGTTCGATAAGTTGGCTAAGCTGAATAAGGTTGCTTACTATAGCACTGAGAGCGGCTGCTTCGGTTACGATCCAAACGAAGGCGCTATCGACCTGAAGGATGGTGAGATTGCAGCTATGTTGGCTGGTCCAGAGTATGCGTTCACTGGTACCGCTGCTGAGAAGCTGGAGAAAATCTACATCCAGGAGATGCTGCACTTCACCTTGTATCCAAACGAGGTTTATGTAACTGCTCGCCGTTCTGGTTATCCAAGCTACAACTCTTCAATCCTGCCACGTATGCAGTATGCTGAGGTTCCTGCTAATGCAATTCCTCGCCGCTTCCCTACCGGTACTGCAACTGCTACTGACGTAATGACTCCTAACAAGAAGGCTGCATGGTCTGCTCAGGGTCTGACTGAGTCTGCTGATGGTCAGTACAATGCAGTTCTGGCTTCAGAGCGTCTGTGGATGGATAAGGGTGCTCCTGCTTGGGGTGCTGGTCAGTAATCTATTCGCGTAGATTCATAAACTAAATAATAGGGGCTACGTCTGCAAGGATGTAGCCCCTTGTTTTTCAATACATCCGATGAAGAAACTGTTATTTATCTTATTGGCAGTATTGCTGCCTTTGGGTGCTGTGGCTCAGAACCAGTCTGTCTATATGTTCGAGCGTTTTGTCACGGTCAAAATCCTGTTCAAGAACAAGGTGGAGAACAAGGTCAGTGCCAACTACGATGCCGGCCGCAAGCGCCTGATGTTCGGTCACGGCGATGTAATGCTCGAGGCTACCAACATTGCTAACATCGATACCGTTTACTTTGGCGAGCGCCGTTTCATTCCCGGTGGCCGTTGCCTGTACGAAGTGATTAAGGTGCCTCACGGTTCAGTTAAGATTGACTGGTGGCTGAAGAATGTGATGATTGGTTCCAAGGGTGCTTTGGGTTCTGTAACCCAGGGTTCGGTTCATCAGTTGCAGATGTCTAATCTGGGTTTGAACTCTACCGAGATGTACACGCCTTACGAGAACAGCCGCACCAACAGCAATGAGATTTACCGCCAGCGCAATGCCAATGTCTATTACGTAACCGTTGGAGGCAAGGAGTACAAGCTCAAGGAACTCCCCAATCTGTACAAGCAGTTCCCCGACAAGGCCGATAAACTGAAAGCCTATGCCAAAGAGAACAAGCTGGACTTGCGTACAGCCGATAATGCATTGAAAATGCTGGATTACCTGCTCAGTCTGTAAGGCGATAAAAAGGAACTCGTCAAAAGCAGATATCCAGGTTTGAATACGTCATATATAGAACTTCGGGTCGTTTATTTCTTACTCTGATATGCATAGGTGCAGGTTATTCACTCTTTTCATTCTGCTGGTACTTGGCTCAAGGGCAATAGTATTGGCTGATGAGATTGTCACTGAACGTGTGCGTATCACGTGGCAGGATCAGAAATTCCAGGCCGGTGATACGCTCAGCTTCGAGGGGCTGATTACCCGTACTGACAACGTGGAAGCCGCTTTGAGCCGTTATGTATATGTGGAGCTGATTGGACAGAACGATTCCGTTATGGGACGCCGAAAATACCGTTGTGATGATAGCGGCCGCATCAAAGGGCGCTTTCCGATTGAGAAACATTGGGGAAATGGTGTATATTATGTACGCAGTTATACCCGCCTGATGCAGAATTTCTCACCTTCAACTTTTTTTGTTCACCCTCTTCCTGTGGGCTGTGACCTGCTTCAGGGCGAGGCCGTTCCTACAAGGGTATATAGCCATTTCTATCCCGAGGGTGGGGTGCTGGTGGAGGGTAGTCCCCAAAGCATGGTGGTTTACCTGACCGATGCCAACAGTCATCCAGTCTCAGTTCCGTTCCAACTGATCAGCGGAAAGGACACACTGAGCACCTCGGTCACCTCTTCAGCTGGCATGGCTCTTATTACTGTCAGCCCTTCGTCCGACCAGAATTATCAGTTGCACACCCAGTGCGGTGGAAAACAATATGTTTTCCATCTGCCCAAACCTCAGCAAGGTGTGTCGCTTCAGGCATCGGTCAACCGCAATCGCATCAATTACAGCCTTACTGGCGAAAGTGATGCTGCTGGATACTCGTTGCTTTGCTACAGCGACCAGATTGGCATTCGCCAGATAGCTTTGAACGGACACCGTAACGGCAGTATTGACTGGACCGGCTTGGTAATGAAAGGTGTACTGTCATTCCTGCTCTTGAATCAGGAGAACAAGCCTGTGGCTTATCGCAGTCTGCTGCTTGATGCACAGGAGAGTGAGAATCCATTGTCATGCGACGATATGTTGTCAGATGTTCCTTTGCTGGGACATTTGGATAGGAATGACCTCAAGATGTGGATGATGACAGCCCGTTTCCAACGTTTCGATATTAGCCGGGTGGCGTCTGAGGGGTTCAGTTATACTAATCCTTATGAGGATGTACTGACCATCAGCGGACAGCTGACCAACCGGTTTGACCGTCCGTATAGTCATGCTACCGTGTTTGCCTACAACCGCAATTCATACCAGACAACCGTAGCCGTGACCGATGAGAATGGCCGTTATACAATTGCCATAGATGATTTTCCCGAAGGTCAGGAGTTTTTCATTTCGGCACAGGTGGGAAAGAAAAAGCAGGAGAGCGGCTTTTTCCATTATAATATTCAGGACGATGCTTTTCCTGCCGTTTTCATTCCTTACCGGGTACTGCGTGACTATGGCTATGCCGACAGTCAGACCGATGTGGCACAGAAACAGAGCGGTTTCAATTTTGACAAGTTGAATAATCTTCCCGAGGTTACCGTCAAGGCCCGTTACAAGGAGGTTCAAAACCCCGACTTTGATTCCAAAAAGTTCTATGGTGCGCGTTATATCCCTATATATGAGAATGAAGACATGTACATGGATTTCAAGTCCGTTATTGATAGAATTCCCAACCTCGATCTGTTTCGGACAGAATCAAGTACAGGTTATACATATTCACTGACCACTACTCGCGGTCTTAATCAAGAAGTTGCAATCATGTTGGATGGAGCCTATATTTCGGCAGAAGAGGCCTGGTTTCTGGATCCTCATCAACTGGAGGATGTGGAGTTCCTGACCCCTCGTGAGGCCTTGCGTTATTCATCCTTCGCTTTCAATGGTCTGCTGGTTATCCGTACCCGAATTCCTGAAGCCAGACGTGCCGGTGACAAGAAAGCCAAAGGAGTCTGGTTCGCTCCGTTGGGGTTGACCAAACTGTAAACTATTTAATACGATTTACTTATCAACACTTATAAACGACAAAAATAATGAAAAAGATTTTACTTCTCCTGCTGGCCCTTTTAGCTGTTGGAAACACAATGGCACAACCAAGAAAGTATGCAGCCGATTACCGCTCTGCTACAACACCCGTGGGCCCAATTATTGTGGCTTACGTTACATCGGGTAATGGCGACCTGCCTGATCCCTTTGCCATGACCCATATAAACTATGCGTTCGGACATGTGAACGATACGTTCAATGGAGTCCGTATCAGTAATCCCGACCGCCTGCATCGAATCTCAGCCTTGAAACAGCAGAATCCGGAGCTGAAGGTCATGTTGTCTATCGGAGGTTGGGGAAGTGGACGCTTCAGCGAGATGGCCGAGAATCCATCTTATCGCAAGTCATTTGCCAAGGATTGCGCGCGCGTGATGAAGGAGTTCAATTTGGACGGAATTGATATTGATTGGGAATATCCATCTCAGGGGTCTGGCGCTGGAATTTCTGAGTCGGCAGCAGATATCCATAATTATACATTGATGATGCAGGACTTGCGTAAGGCTTTGGGCAAGAAGGCGTTATTGACATTGGCCTCTTCGCAGAGTGCCAGATATATCGATTTTCCGGCTATTCTTCCACTTATCAGCTTCGTGAATGTAATGAGTTATGATATGGGCACACCTCCTTTTGGCCTTCACAACGCGTTGTATCCCAGCAAGCGTGCAGGGCGTAATAATACGGTATCAGCCTTGGAACGCCATCAGAAAGTGGGTATTCCTAAAACCATGCTTACTGTGGGTTTGCCTTTTTATGGCCGTGGTGCCCGTCAGGAGGGTATTAAGGATTATATGAATTATAGTGAACTGGTCGAGTTGCAGGCCAACAATGGACAGGGCTTGAAGGCACAGGGTTTGGAAGAAGGCTGGGATGATGAAGCTAAGGTTCCATTCCTGACCCGCAATGGACAGGTGGTTTACACCATAGAGAATCCACGCTCACTTAAGCTGAAGTGCGACTGGATTAACCAGAACAATTTCTTGGGTGCCATGTATTGGGAATACGTGTGCGATGATGCCCAGGGTACGCTGCGCAACATAGTACGCGATAGCATCTTGAAATAAGAGAGTGTGTCAAAATGATATGAACCCCGAAAGTTTTTTGTCTATCTTTCGGGGTTCATATCATTTTATGCGTCAGCGGACTGTCCTTTTGTCCTTTACCAGAACTCTTCGGGCTGCATGGTGGCATAATCGGCCAAGGCATCAAAGCAGGGGCATTCCTTCAGCCACTCGTTCCGGGTAATCTTTCCATCGCCGTTCCGGTCGGGACTTAAATCCCGGTGGCCCAGGATGAT
>JAZQPA010000177.1:0-11696 GCA_045628125.1 Bacteroidaceae bacterium | reverse complement strand
GTATTCACACTCACAAAACCCACACGATCAAAGTTGAACACACCAAATTTCTCATCCAGGACTTTCATCACATCAGGCAAAACGGCATAGGCCTGCTTACCTTCCTCATATTCCTGAGGCAGCACATACACATCAATAGGTACCACACGGTCGGATTGGCGGTGCTCCATGTGAATCTGGCGGTAATCTCCTACAGCCACATTCACCAGATAATCTGGAACGGGCTGATTCAGTTTCCAGTGCCACACCATAGAACCGTCTTGCAACTTCTCGCTTTCCTGCAGCAATCCGTTGCCGATTCCCTTCAGATCACCATCAGTCTGAATGTACACATCATACAGCGATTTGGCACGGAAATCATCCACTGCCGGATACCACGCCTTACCGTAACTGTGAGGTATATCATTGATACTCACACCCATATTGTGCGCCATACGGTCCTTTTCACGCCATGTGAATCCGCCAAAACGCTGCTCCACAGGCACACCGTGATAAGCCACTGTCACCTCGGCCTTATCACCCTTACTCATCAGATAAGGCATGGGAACCCTGAGCAATGCATCGTTATACTGCACGCCCGCATTCACCGGAAGTCCGTTTACCCATACCGAATCCACCTGCATCCTAAGCAGTTGCAAAGGAATATAGCCTATGCCATTCAACTTACTCTCTACCTGCAGTTTAGCCTTTCCGCGCAATACCTTTCCCTGAAAGTCGCGCACATCCACATGCAGTTCGTGATGATTCACCTTAATGGTGTCATGTACCTGATAGATTTCCTGAGCCTGAAGCGGACATACACCCATCAGGGCAATCAGCATCAGCAGCGCCTGTTTCTTTTTCATGATAACGGTCATTTTTACTTCGTGCAAATGTAGTAAGAATAATGCACATACGCAATAAAAAAAGGAGGGACCAAAGCCCCTCCTTTCTGATATGAATAGGTAAAATTAGAAGTTCTTACCGGTATCCCACCACAGGCGGGCATCGATTACATCCTTCAAACCACGACCAGACAAGATCTCAACACCACTTGCATAACCCTCTGGGTTATTGGTCTTCTCGTTCTCGGTGAATGGCAAACGACGGATACCGTTGTTGATCAGATCATCCTTTGAACCACCCAGGTACTCAGACTGAACATTACAGTTGTCTGCTGGGATTGGGAACAGATGAGGATAACCGGTACGACGATACTCAGCCCATGCATTCAGACCTTCTGGGAAGGTAGCAATCCACTTCTGGGTGATGATCTGCTCCAGCTGCTCCTCCTGTGTACCTGCAACCATGAACTTAACTGGCAGATGGTTAACAGCAGCAATGTTATACTGTGGAGCGTGTGGATCTTCATAGTCAATCTGAGTGGTAGTACCGTTGATGTATGCCTCTACATCTGCATTTGCCATAGCTGGTGCAGTGGTCCATGCAGAAGACTGCTCAGTTACAGAAGCAAATGAAGCGCGGATACCTTCCTCGTAGTACTCCTTAGCAGTCTTGCCACCCATATTCCAACCACGCAGAACGCCCTCAGCCTGCAGGAATGATGACTCTGCACGGTTCATAACTGGCATAGGAACATCGGTTGAATAAGGACCGCCATCAGCTGGAACATACTGGATAGAGTACATCTTCCAAGATGAACCGTCATCTACGTGACCGTTACGGATACCCTTGATCTGGCCAACCATCTTAGCATCACTACCGTCAGGCAGAGCGATATCGCCCTTGCCACCCCAACCTACAGGCAGTACAGTAGCAGCCAAACGTGGGTCGTTGAAGCCCTTCAGAATGGTCTCATAGTTTGCAGAGATAGCACAGTCGTTATAGTCGCGGGCAATCAGAGCCTGTGGGTTACGGGTCTGAGGGTCCTTAACCATAACATCAACGGTCTTCAGCAAACCATACTTGTTAGCACATGCTTCCTCAGCAGCCTGCTTTGCCATAGATGGATTAACCATAGCGCAACGCATAGCCAGACGCAGGCGCAGGGTGTTACACAGCTGCAACCAGGTTACCTGGCTACCGCCACACATCTCATCCCATGCCAGACGGGTAGCATCAGCCTGACCGTCGTGAGCATCCAACCATGCAGTCAGCTTCTGGCTGGCAACACCCAGATCGGTCAAGAATGACTTATAGCAATCCTCCTCAGTATCATACAATACAGCGGTACCACCCTGCATTGACTGTGAATAAGGAACTGGACCATAAGTATCAACCATCTTGTGAGCACCTGCCACTCTCAGCACTGTAGCGATAGCAAAATAGTCATCACTCAAATCCTGAATCTTCAGAATGGTAGCAGTTGGCTTAACTACATGCAGCAGCATATAGTCCAAGGTGTAGTTGTTCCAACCATTCATCATGAAATAGTTGTCGTTATAGATACCACCGTTGAATGCTGAAGGTGGAGCCAAGTAACCAGAGAACAAGTCAGCATTCAGGTTCTGAATCAACTGATACTCCCAGTTACCGTTTGACTGGTTGTAGAACACTGACAACTGAGCCTCATTGAAAAGGTCACCCAAAGCTACCTGATTATCTGTCAAACCGGTAGGGTTGGTGTTGATTTCCTCAAAGTTATCGGTACAAGAAGTACCTGCAGCCAGCAATGCGGCACTGAAGAGGAATGCGTTTGTATATTTATTTAATTTCATAGGGCAAAATCTTAGAATGAAAGTTTCAGGTTAAGACCGAAGCTGCGGGTAGAAGGCAGAGCATAGTATGAAGAGCTACCGAATACGTTCGCAGTTGACATAGAAGAGTCTGGATCTGATGGACTGTCCTTATAGAAGAAGAACAGGTTACGAGCTACAGCACTCAAACTCAAATCGCGACCATCACCCAACAGGTTACGGAAGGTGTAACCCAAAGAGACCTCACGCAGACGGAAGTTGGTCTGAGAATATGCATAGTAGTCACCGCTACCACCGTTGATAGAACTGATCTGAGTGTAGAATGACTGAGCGTCAATCTTCTGAACAGAGTTGGTAGCAGTATTGAATACCTCTACACCACCGTTATCACGTGCAGCAGCACTGTTCTCAGATACACCATACTGATCCAGTGAAGCCTGAGTCCAATCGAAGAAGTTACCACCGATACGGCCGTCAATCAGGAAGTAGAAGCTGAAGTCCTTATAATATAAGGTGTTGCTCCAACCCATGTTCCAGTCAGCATTCATGTTACCGATCTTCTGCTTGTCACTCTCGTACTGAATCTTACCGTCACCGTCTA
Organism: Bacteroidaceae bacterium; assembly: GCA_045628125.1. Lineage (GTDB taxonomy): Bacteria > Bacteroidota > Bacteroidia > Bacteroidales > Bacteroidaceae > Minthousia. The sequence goes on along the minus strand of JAZQPA010000177.1, from coordinate 8,459 downwards.
CCATAATCAGACCGGTCTTAGGATCCTTCTTGTACATCTGGCCGTAAACATCACCATACTTACCACCCTCGTACATTCTCATGTTGGTACCATACAAACCATCGAATGATACATACTGCAGACGGTCCTTCTCGTCGATGCCCTTACGGTTATCCAATGCCTTGATCTTATTGTTGTTGTAAGACATGTTGAAGCTGGTCTTCCAGGTCCAATCCTTATTCAGCTTCTGGTTCCAACCGATGGTGAACTCAACACCGGTATTCTGGATATCACCAGCATTGAAGTAGTAGCTAGAGAAACCGGTTCCTGATGGAACGCCCATCTCGAAGAACTGGTTCTTGTTGTTTGTCTTATAGAAGGTTACATCAAAGTCCAAACGGTTATCAAACATGGTAGCATCGATACCGAACTCCAATGAGTGCAACTTCTCAGGCTTCATATCGGTGAAAGGCATCTTGGTGTTGAAGCTTACAGAACCGTTAGCAAAGCTGTGCAATGGGTTGGTAATGAATGCAGGCATCTCGTTACCTACGATTGAGTAAGAACCACGAGCCTTCAAGATGTTGAATACCTCAGGCAACTTAACCATATCGCTAACCACTGCGGTCAAACCTACAGATGGGTAGAAATAAGAACCGTTAGGAGTGAATGCCAGAGTAGATGACCAGTCGTTACGGCCGGTTACATCCAGATACAGCATATCCTTCCAACCGAACTGAGCGGTAGCAAATACAGCGTTCAGGCGCTTGCGGCTCAAAGATTGTGAAGAACCGTTCTTGGTAGAGTTGTTGATTACAAAGTAGTTAGGGATGTAACGGTCACCACCGGTACCCAGGTTCCAGTTCTTGGTCAGGTTGTCAGTAAAGCTGGTACCCAAAGAAGCGTTCACTGAGAAATCACCGAACTCCTTGTTGAAGTTCAACAGCAAGTCACCGTAGAACTGACGATACTCGGTCTTATCAACAGTATACTCACCGTTTACGTTAGCCAATACCTGAGAGGTAGAAGCATACTTCTTCCACTCAAACTCATCAGCACTCTTATCGTAGTTCAAACGACCCTGAATGTTCAGGAAATCAGTGATCTTATAGTTAGCGGTACCTGAAACCATGGTACGGTTACGGGTATCCACGTTAGGCTCACGGTACAGAATCCAGTATGGGTTCTGGGTAAAGTCATCCAGAGAGGTGTACCACTGCTGGGTATTGATCATACGGTCAGGATCAAATGCCTCGTAGTTCTCCTTGTAGCCCTTCCAGTTACCGTTTGCAGGGAAAGTATAAGTACCAATCAGTGGGTTGTTATACTGACCACCACGAGGACGGTTCTTTGACTTCTGAACGATGAAGTTAGCCGATGCGGTAATAGTCAGCTTGTCATCCAGCATCTTGTAGGTCTGCTTAACCATGAAGTTATGACGACCGAAAGAGTTGGTAGGCATGATACCGTTAGCGGTAGTGTTAGCATAAGATGCATAGCTCTGTACCTTCTCGGTACCACCGCTTACTGACAGAGAGTTGATATAGGTAGCACCAGTACGGAAGAAATCCTTAGATGCGTTTATGCCATTATTGATCTTCTCACCCCAGCTCTTGTTCTGCAATGAACCGTTAGGGTTAACAATAGCGCCATAACGGGTCTGGATCTTTGGTGCATCGAATGGAGTTTCCAGAGTAACGTTTGAAGAGAAGTCAGCGCGAACCTTACCCATAGAGCCCTTCTTGGTAGTGATGACAATCACACCGTTGGCAGCCATAGAACCGTAAAGTGCAGCAGCAGAAGCACCCTTCAGTACGTTCATGCTTGCAATATCATCTGGGTTCAGGTTTGACAACGCATCACCACCATCACGACCACCGTATACTGACTCTACCTGTGACTTGGTAGGGTTAGACATAGGCATACCGTCGATAACGATCAGAGGCTGGTTGTTACCCTGAGCAGACTTGTTACCACGAATCACAATCTTTGATGAACCACCGGCACCAGATGAGTTAGGAGTAATGGAAACACCGGCAGTCTTACCCTGCAGTGAGTTTACCAGGTTGGTCTCCTTGTTACGTGTCAGCTCGTCACCGTTTACCTTCTGGGTAGCATAAGTCAGAGACTTTGCCTTACGCTCAATACCCATTGCGGTTACTACAACCTCCTCCAGGCTCATGGAGTCATCCTCCAGAGTGATAGACAGAGACTGTCCGTTCCAAACCACTTCCTGGGTCATGTAACCCACAAAAGAAACAACGATAACATCACCGTTCTTTACACCAGAAAGAGTGAAGTCACCGTCAAAACCTGTAATAGTACCATTGGTAGTGCCCTTAACCAGAACTGATGCACCGATAACGGTCTCACCTGTCTTGTCCTTAACAATACCCTTGCAAGTACCATTCTGCTGGATAGCATTGATTACTGCTACCTCATGGCTTGAAGCTGCAAATGCCATACAAGGAGCGGCACTCAGCAACATCACCATTGCTAATTGATTTTTCTTGATCATTACAATTGTATTTAATGAAACATACAAAAATTTAAAAATTCGGAAACAAATTTACATCAATTTTTCCATAAACCTTATATTATTATAGCAAAAAACTGATGAAATGTCTATTTTATCCTACAAATGGGACATTTTCGTCCGGAAAAACCACAAAAAAGGCAGGATTGCGGTCCTGCCCTTTACTGAATATAAGGTATTTAGTATTTCTGCTTTTCTGGAATAACACCACGAACACCACCCTTTGGATTGGCCATATCGCCCTTGTAACGAGGGATAACGTGCATGTGGCAGTGGAACACACTCTGACCTGCCTCCTCATTCACGTTCACACCGATATTGTAACCATCCGGATGATACTTGGCATCCAGCTCCACCTTCACGTACTTCAGCAGACGGTGCATAGCTGCCAGCTCCAGATCAGTAAGGTCGAAATAGGAAGCCACATGACGCTTTGGAACAATCAGCGCATGACCTGGCGATACCGGATTGGCATCATAGATAGCGGTAGCAGCCTCCAGCTCCAGAATCACCTTAATGTTTTCATCCATGTGGCAGAAAGGACAATCCTGTGAACCGCTCTGCATCATGATTTCCTGAGGATCATACAGCAGCGGATACAAATAAGTACTCATCAGCAAACCCTTCAGTGCATGCTTTACACTGTCCTTGGTGCTGAGCAGATTGAACAGATCATCGTCAATCTCAGCCTGTGCAAAATTCTCATGATTCTCAGCCACCTTCCAGAAAGGCTCATGCTGCAAACCGTAGAAAGTGCCTTCAATATCTGATGAGAAAACTTCAAATTTCACCAGGAATCTGCCCCATATCTGGTTAAATCTGTCCTTCAGGGCAGATGTAAGTTCAATATTCTTTGAGGTGATTTTTTCCTCATCAATCAGTTCGATGACTGCCAGCAGCATCACCGCCTTGTTTGGTGAAAGGAAACCTTTGACTTTGGTAGTGTTCAGATTAGAAAATGCTGAAATGTAATAATCCAGATTGTGTGTTGCCATAATATTCTTAAAATTAAATAGTCGCTTTAGTGTTCTATTCTGCAAATATAGTACTTTTTTGGGTTATCAAAGCATTTTTAACCTTAAAATCTTGATAAATATCAATTTTTAGACAAAAAATACCGGCATCCCATTTGGAATGCCGGTTGAATATATATTTAGTAAGATAATCCGAAACCAAATTCAAACTGAGGTTTCTCAGAGTCGAATGGCTTATCCTCCAACTGCTTACGCACTGCATCCATGGATGATGGAATTTCGTAAGGCAACTTACCGTTAGGATTGTGCTTGCCGAACAGAACCTTGCAAACCACGTCGTCAGTAGGATCGAACGACAGCAGAATAGCATTTGGCATGTTCTTCAGCTCATCGGTAATCACATTCGAAGAACCGGTTGGATTCAGGTTGGCTACCAATGGCTTGCCGTATGAAGCCAGCTTCTTCATCACCTCCATCTTCTCTGCAGGGAAATCAATGTTCACCTCAGCAGGAGGAGTACCAGGAGCAGGTCTGAAACCTCTGCGGTCCAGTGCGGTAGTGGTACGGTAGATAATCACATCAGCAGCCTCCGGTGTCTCTACTACAGTAGCATAATTAGCAGCCACCTCAGGAGCAATACCCTCTACATAAACCTTGGTTCCCTCCTTCAAAGGCAGAGTTCCGTCATTGGTCAGCAGAATGTTAGCAGCCAACTGGCACTGCATACCGATAGCCTCGTTCTTCTCGCTCTGCAGAATCTGCTCAGCCTTCTCAGGATCCACATATGGATTCTCGAACAGACCCAGAGAGAAGTGCCACTTCAGGATACGGCTTACAGCGTCGTTCACGCGCTCGATAGGCAGACGGCCCTCGTTAACCAGTTCCACAACATACTCAGGATGAGTCTCAGAACCAATCTGGTCAACACCAGCATTGAAAATCATAGCGTAATTGTCCTTCAGAGTGGTAGTGCCCTGGATACTTGGCTTCAAAGGACCGTTTCCAGCTACACCCCAGTCGGTACAGATAGCACCCTGGAAGCCCATCTCCTGCTTCAGCACCTCTGTTGACAGATGATAAGAATAGTTCACATTCAGTGAATCAGAGTATGTACCGCTGTAATAACCCATTGCAGCCAAAGCGCCCTTCTTGATACCGGAACGCCATGGAGTATAGTGATATTCCTGATTATCTGATGGATATACCAGCCAACGGCCCTGACCGTCCAAATGAGGACCGGAACCTGGCCAGTGCTTCAGGTGCACCAGAATCTTGTTAGGACCTACATGATCGCCCTGTGCGCCCTCAATCAGCGCATCCGACATCTCGGCAGTCAGATTGGCATCCTCAGAGAAGCAACCCATGTTACGGCTCCATCTTGGCTCTGTCATCACGTCAATCTGTGGACCCAGGAACATGTGCAGACCTACTGCGCGGTACTCCTCAGCCATTACCTCACCGAATTTCTTGATCAGCTCCTTATCGCGGCTGGCGGTAATACCTACCTGACCCTCACCGTTGGTCATGTGTGAGAAATACTGGGTTCCGGATACATGGCCACCCAACTTAGCACTGTGGCGAGGATCGGATGAGAACATGATTGGAATACCCAGACGTGAAGCCTCTGCAATCTCCTGCATGCCGTTTGACCATTCAGCAAACAGCTTTGGAGCAGCCACACCATTATTTAATATGTTTCTGAAACCCTTCTCCTCGATAAAGCTCTTGGCAGTAGCCTCGCGGCGCATCTGTCCCATAGCCATACCGTTATTTCTGTTCTGACCGCCAGGACCGATAGGACCGGCATAGTTGCCTTCCTCCTGCTTAGCCAGTGCTTCCTTCTCCTCATCGGTCAGATCGTACTTGATCTTACCGTCTTCCTTTACGGCGATGTTTGGATGGAACATCAGACCTGCCTTCTCCTCCAGAGTCATCTGTGAAACCAGATCAGCAATACGTGCATCCTGAGGCTGACGCCAGTCCTCATACACATCCAGTTTACCGTTCTTGTTCAAATCCTTGAACTGGTATCCGTCCACCGTCAGGACATCCACCTTACGAGCGCCAATCTCCGGCTGCTCGAATTTTTCGCCACCACAGCTGCTTAACGCCATAACTGCCGATGCGCAAACAATTAATTCTACGTTTTTCATGATTAATAGATACATTAATATTACGGTTGCCCAAAAAATTACCCCCCGATAAGGCATCATCATCCTTATCCTTTGCAAATTTAATGATATTTTGGATATAATAGCGGATTTAACAACAATTTTCGGGCATAAATCAAGCCCATAAACCGAAAATTCGTATATTTGCCGATGACAAACAATTCAAACCACTATGAAGAAAGTTAAAATCTCGCTCATCAGCTTGCTCCTTTGCAGCATGCTAACCGGTTGTGGTACAATGGGAACCATGGGTCAGTCGGGTACAGCAACATCCACACAACCCACCACTCAGGCTGGTGCCGGAACCACTAAGGGAAGCTCGGTTCTGGGAAATATCATCTCATCCGTTCTGAACGGCATAGGAACCAACCAGAACGCACTGGTAGGCACATGGACCTACTCCAAGCCTTGCGTACAGTTTGAATCCGATAATCTGCTCACCAAAGCCGGAGGTGCAGTCATGGCCGAAAAGGTTGAGAAGCAGTTGGTTAGCTATTATCAGAAAGTAGGCATCAAGCCAGGGTCATGCCAGTTTGTGTTCAATAAGGACAAAACCATGCAGTACACCATCGGCAGCAAGACATACAAAGGCACTTATGAATTCCACGCTGACAATAAGACCATTACCATCACCACCCAATCGGGTACCAATGTAAGCGCTTATGTCACCATTGTTCAGAACGGATTGGGTCTGACTTTCGATGTCACCAAACTGCTCACTTTCATCCAGAATTCCGGAGCAGTATCCAGCCAGTTGGGTACTATCTCGGCCATTGCGCAGAATTACACCGGCATGAAGCTGGGCTTCGAGTTTGTAAGATAATGACAAGTGACACGGGGACAGGTCCGTGACACGATTTGCACTAAACTTCAATCTATTGATTATTATATAATAACAAAAGCGTGTCAGGGACCTGTCCCCATGTCACGCTAAACTAAAAACTACGTAAATGAGAAAATTATTATCTATTCTGAGTGTGCTGCTCATGTTGGGCATGGCGTTTACTTCTTGTGGCAAATCTGACAACAACGGTAACGATCCGTTCGAGAAACCCGAAGATAAAAAGGATCACAGTTTAGATCAGGTCAAGCTTGGATTTAAAATCCAGTACAGTAATGATTTCCTGAATCTGGCAGATGTGACCTGTACCTTTACCGATATGAAAGGAGAGACCAAAGTTATCAAATTAGAGCCAGAGAAAAGCGAATTAGAGATTCTCGATGTTGCCAGCACCCTGCCTGCCAGTTCTACATTTGATGTAAAGGTTAAGAAGAGTGAGAACTTCGATGCCTATCTGGCAAGCAAAGATGATTTACAAATTTTCTTCACTCTTTATCCTATGATTCAATCAGGATGGTTTGAGAAGTGTGGTGACGGTCATCTCCTTCATGAAATTGGTATAAATGTTATGGAAGCTAATATTACTTCACTCGAAGATTTTATAAAAGAGTTTGATGATTTGACCGAAACACTGTCTTTCACCTACACGGGTACTTTCCAGAAAGAAGGAAACAACATTACCTATAAGGGAGACCTGAATTAAAATGACACGGGGACAGGTCCGTGACACGATTTTCAAATATCCTTATAATCTGTTGGTTATAATCGGAATAGCGTGTCAGGGACCTGTCCCCATGTCACCTTTTTACTTACCCATTGCCTTCATCAGGATAGGGAAAAGCTCATAATTCCGATACGAGCCCTGGAAAAGTTCCGCACCCGGACCTTGAGCAAAACAAGGCACCATGATGCCTGTGTGAATCATTCCCGGCTCATTCCATTTGGCTTCCACGGTTCCTTCCGAAGGATTTCCATGCGTCAGCGTCATGCCGCTGGCTTCCGGAGTACCCGTCACCACCACCAGCGTATTGCCATCCTTGGCCGCAAAATCCAGCGCCAGACGCACCACCTCATCCAGATTCAGGGCCTCCTTGCACAGCAGATCCAGATTACCGTCATGGCTGGCGCGGTCCACATACATATCGCCAATCATCAGCATAAAACCCTTGGAATGTGCACTCAGCACCTGCAGCGCCTTATCCGTAAGTTTCACGAAAACATCCTCCGTGCGTCCCTGCATCAGATTCGGAAGAGTTAAGGCTGCACTGAAACCAAACAGGCGTTTCGCATTGCACGACAGGATATTATCCAATCCTTCCTCCACCGCAATACCCTTCTTTTTCAGTTCATCCACCAGATTACGGCCATCCTTTCGGGGCGACAGATTGGCAGGAGCTTCGTCCTCGCAAGCTATCGCAGTCTTCGGTGTATCGGCTGTCACCTGATGCGTAAAGTAATTCTTTCCTGCACCCAACACCACATCAAACTCATTATCCACATAAGCCGCAGTTATAGGCTCCACCATCATTCGGTTGCGTGCATGGGCCACAAAAGGCACGATACTGCCCTCCACCAGCGAATTGGCCGATACTATTCCTCGTGCCATTCCCCAATCACGGGCATATTCCATGATGGTTTTCACCGGATTACCGTCAGGATCCAATCCCACGAAACCCGATTTGGTGGCTGTTCCTGAAGCTATCGCCGTACAGTGCGAAGGAGCATCTCCATTAATCTTATCCAGTGGCAGAGTATCCACCATGCAGCAATGCTTCATTCCCATCACCGCCAATGGCGATTTGCGGCGTATTCCTGGGGCCTGCCATTGGCAACTGCCCATTCCATCAGCCGAAATCAGAATCAGATTACGGGCGGTCTTGGCTGCGGCAACTGTCTTTTCAGCCGCCATTGCAGGTGATGATTGGGCCAATCCCATCAGCGGAAGACTGGCCAGCACC
>JAZQPA010000176.1:0-2560 GCA_045628125.1 Bacteroidaceae bacterium | reverse complement strand
GGCTTGACTGATGCCGCTGATATCGGTCAACCGCTGTTCCACCTTACTGCAGTTGATGTTCTTTCCGTATGAGGTGATCAGCATGTCCTTCTTCCGTCCCTGCAGGAATATATGTCCTTCTGCATCTTTCTCTCCCAAATCACCGGTGTACAGACAGCCGTCCCGGAAGGTCTCCGATTCCAGATGATAGTAACCTTGAGCCACCTGAGGACCATTTACTACCAGTTCTCCATCATCGGCTATGCGGATTTCGGTATCCGGAAGGGCAGTACCGATGCTGGGGATGACATTGTCTCCCAATCGGTTGATGGTAATCAGTGGGGCCTCGGTCTGGCCATAGGCATTATGTATCTCTATGCCTAATGCTCTGAATTTCAACAGCAGTTCCTCGCTAACAGGGGCAGATCCCACAATCAGCATGGAGCAGCAGTCCAATCCGGCTTTTTTCAGCACAGCCTTGCGGAGCATGCGGGCCAGAATTTTCCTTGTTACCCCATCTTTCATTGTCAGGTACTGTTGTCCCAAAGGATTGGCCTCAATCTGTTCCCAGAGTTTCTCATAGAAACGGGGGACCGAGAAGAATACGGTAGGGCGCACCTGTGGCAATGCCTTAGTCAGCATTTGGAAATCATTAAGGTAGTAGAATTTCACGCTGCAGAGCATACAATAGGGAGCGTATGAGGCAAGGATGCCTTCCACTACATGGCTCATGGGCAGGAATGACAGGTAGCGCATCTCGCTGTTCCGGTCCTTCCATGGCAACAGATTCGTCAGTACCTCGCCCATCCATTTCAGTTGTCCGTAATTGAACATTACTCCCTTTGGCTCGCCTGTCGTACCGGAGGTGTATCGGATGGTAGCCAGGTCGTCTGCATCGGGCGGGGTGATATTCACCTCTTCCTTTCGGGCAGGAAGGCTTGCAATTAACTGGCTGAGGCTGATGGTATTCGGAAAATCTTTCACACCTGCAAATGTGATGATGCGGACATTCAGATTCAGTGATTTCACCTGCTCCATCATGCGGTTGTCGCCCACCAGAAACAGGACGGCTCCGCTTCGTTCCAACAGCAATTGTGCCTCCTCGGCTGGAGTGGTATAATAGATAGGAACGCTCACGGCGCCCATCAGTCCTATGGCGCAGTCTATGGCCCCTTGTTCGGTGCAGTTGATGCCAGTCACGGCTATACGATCTCCTTTCCGGATGCCCATACCAACCAATACCTGAACAATCTTCCGGATTAGTCCGTTCATCTCTCTTCCGCTCACTTGCCTCATACCGTCTGCCTGAATATTATAATAGGTGACGGGATAATGACGGCTTTCGCGTCTTACCATGGCTTGCTGGAAAATGCTTCTACCGGTCAGTTGCATGAAATTGTGACGGCATGCAAATGACAGCATAGCCGGAAGCCATTCCCTCCAGTCGCAATCGGTACTACCTGCCAATGAATCTGTATTCGAGCGGTCGAACTGATGATTGTCCAGAAAATATGGCATCAGAGCCAGCAGGTTGGTCAGAAAACCTCGTTTCTTATCGCTTCCGGCATTGAATGCTCCCCCCAGGAACCGCAGAACCGGTATGGAAAGGCACTTGGGTTTGGTCAACTGAATCTGAAGGTGCTGTTCTGCCCAATGGAGAGTGGCATCTACCAATTCACCCACTTGAGGCTGTTGCTCGTGTGGTAAAGTCAGATGGAAGGTTTTGCCGATAGCTTCCGGTTGCTCCATCAACCGTACAGTATGCTGGGCCACAATATCCACCGGAATGAGGTTTACTGTCTGTTTGCGGCTAACCGGTAACAGTGGCAACTTGTTCTGCAACAGCAGCTTCAGTACATAATATATCGTGTTGAAGTTTCGGGTACGTCCAGTCTTGCTGTTTCCTACAATCATTCCCGGACGAGTGATGATCCAAGGCAATCCCGACTGTCTGACAAGGCTTTCTGCCTTGGCTTTACTTTCCTCATATAGGCTATAAAACCGGTCGGGCAGTGTGGCATCTTCACGGATTATGCCTTGATGGCGGCCGGCCACATAGGCTGTCGATATATATACAAAAGACTGCAATCCAAATCTTTGCTGAATAAGATTGGCGTATCCGATGGCATGCTCGGTGCCGCTTATGTTCGTACTCCACAGTTCTTCGCGGCTTTTCATCAGCCCTGTTTCAGCCACACAGTGGATAATGTGGGTGAAAGCCTGCGGTTCTAATCCCATATTCTGGAACGTAATGTCGCCTGTCAGTGGAATAATCTGTTTGCCTACCGCATTACAGAGCAATTTCTCGTCCCACCATAACGTGCGCAGTCTTTGCATGGCCTGCTCTTTGGAACGGTCCCGTACCAGCACAAAAATCTGTCCCGCTCCCGAACGGAGCAGCTCCAGAGCGATTTCTGTACCCAAGTGGCCAGTCGCTCCTGTCAGCAGTATGGTGTCATTGGTTCTCAATGGATTGATTCTTAAGTTGATTTATTATCCATTGGTGTGTAAAGGCACTCATGTCCTTCAGCATCCGGAAGTTCTCCTTTATATGCTCCCTGATGGATTGTACATTGTCTTC
>JAZQPA010000175.1:0-9596 GCA_045628125.1 Bacteroidaceae bacterium | reverse complement strand
ATGATCGTAGTTATGCCTAACGGTAACCCAAACCAGCAGGCTGCCAACACTATGGGTCTGCCTACTACTCAGATCAACTTCCGCGATCCTGCTAACGCTAACGCATACGTTCGCAGCCTTTGCGAGGAGATCGTTCCTTTCATCCAGAAGGAGTTCCGTGCTATCAACAAGCCTGAGAAGCGCGCTATCGCAGGTCTGTCAATGGGTGGTGGCCACACTATCTCTGCTTCTGCTCTGTATCCAAAGTTGTTCGATTACATCTGCCCTCTGTCAGCAGCAGGTGGTGCTACCGTTGATCAGCTGAAGGCTCTGAAGGCTGAAGGCGTTAAGCTGTACTGGGTTGGTTGCGGTAAGACCGACTTCCTGTGGGAAGGCAACCAGAAGCTGATTGCTAACCTGAAGGAGGCTGGCTTGGATCACACTTTCTATGTATCAGAGGGTGGTCATATCTGGGCTAACTGGCGTCTGTATCTGCAGACCTTCACTCCACTGTTGTTCAAGTAATCTGAAACAGAAAAGCATAAGAAATCACACCTCTTTTCCGGGGTGTGATTTTTTTTGTGCCCAAAAATCAGCATGCGGCGGGTGTTTTTCACTTTTACACCTAATATAAATAGTGTTTGATATTTTTTCGTAACTTTGCACTATGGAAAATATGTCAATTCTGAATAAGACCTGGATGATAAGCCTGCTGATGGCGGTGTTTATCAGTTACCCGAACCTGGCATGGCTGACATGCGACATCACTTTCTTTCCCGATGCCGAACATGCCCGTTACCTGTTTCATTTTGTGGGCCGTTTCCTGTATATCTGGGCCACGATGTATGTGCTGCTGTGGGTGAATTTCCGTAAACTGGAGGGTAAGAACCTGATTCAGAGACTGCTGCCCACTGCCGCTGTGGCCCTGGTGGCCTATGGCATATACGAGGCCCTGGTGCTGATACTGCGAATGCCTTACGACCGCTTCCTGATGGTCAAGACCTTCCAGTTCTTCCTGATGGCGGTGACCAGCGCGGCTATCGGATACATGGCATTCCTGTACACCTCACGTCAGGAAAAGGAGGACGAGCTGCAGCAGTTGCGCATCGAGAGCCTGCAGAGCCGCTGCAATGCCCTGACCAATCAGATCAATCCGCATTTCTTTTTCAACTCGCTGAACGGCATCATCGGTCTGGTGCGTAAGAACGACAACGGGGCCACCATCGATTATATCAATGAGCTGAGCGATATTTTCCGCTATATTCTGCAAAGCGAGAACAAGGGACTGGTGACTTTGGAGGAGGAACTGGACTTTGTGAGTGCCTATGCCCAGGTGCTGCAGGTGCGCTATGCCAGCAAGATGGCTTTTGAGGTGAATGTACCCGATGCGTATAAGCAGTGCCGCCTGCCGATGCTGAGCCTGCTGCCGCTGCTGGAAAACGTGCCCGTTCATAACATGATAGACAGCGATCACCGCATGGTGGTGAGCATAGGCATGACCGATGACGGCAAGCTGAAGGTGAGCAATACGTCGTATCCGAAGATCTGCAAGCCTGAGACCCACGGCACCGGACTGAAGAATCTGAATAAGCGTTTCCTGCTGCTGACAGACAATGAGATATGCAGCGCTGAAAGCAACGGGGTGTTTAATGTGATATTACCACTAGTGTAACATGAGAGTACTGATAGTAGAGGATGAGACCGCTGCCAGCGAGAATCTGGTGGCCATGCTGCACGAGCAGGATGCATCGATAGAGGTGCTGGATGTGCTGGAAAGCGTGCAGCAGACCGAGCGCTGGCTGAGTACCCATCCGGAACCTGACCTGATTTTTATGGATATTCATCTGAGCGACGGACTGGCTTTCAATCTGTTTGAGCGCATCAGGGTGAATACGCCCATCATCTTCACCACTGCCTATGACCAGTATGCGCTGAATGCTTTCAGCGTGAACAGCATGGATTACCTGCTGAAACCGGTCAAGACGCGTGACCTGAAGCGGGCATTGGATAAGTTCAACCGCTGGAGCCAGCCGGATGTGATGGCTTATGTGCAGCGCATGATGGAAATGGCAGGGGATAATGCCCCTAAGCCTGAGTATAAGGGCGCCCTGCTGGTAACCCTGCGGGATAAGCTGATGCCGGTGGATGTGAATGATATAGCCTGTATCTACAGCACCGAGCGCAACACGGTGATTTACCTGAAGAACGGAAAGTCAATCCCTTATAACAAATCGCTGGATTCCATTATCAACTCGCTGAACCCTAAGCAGTTTTTCCGTGCCAACAAGCAGTATATCGTGGCACGTGATGCGGTACTGGACCTGGTGGTATGGTTTGACAACCGCTTGCTGGTGCATCTGTCCATCGAACTGCCGGAACCGATGTATGTGAGCAAAAACAGGGCCTCGGAATTCAAGAACTGGATGACCGTGTGAATAGTGAAAGAATCGAGGCAAAATGTGCAATGAATACCCGGATTATTGGTGGTATATTTGCACTTGGATAGAACTATGAATATGAATAAGATGACAATATGTGCCTGCAGTTCCCGTACCTTTATGAAGGATGAGGAACTGACCAGGGTGGCTGTAGCGGCACGTAAAGCCGGATGGCAGGTGGAACTGGTATGCGACCTTTGCGAGATGTGTGAGGAGAATGTGCCGGAACTGCAGCAGGTGGCCGGTACCACCATCGTGGCCTGCCATGAGCGTGCGGTGAAATCGCTGATGGAATGGCGCGAACATGAGGACTGCCGTATACTGAACCTGCGTGAACAGCCTGCCGTGGAGGTGCTGCAGCAGTTGGGCGTGGAACCTGCCGAGGATGAGGAACTGGCCCAGGAATACAAGACTTTACTGGGCCGAATGCCCCGGAAACTGGGCGAGGATGCCTGGTATCCTACACTGGATAAGGATGTATGCGGCGAGTGTGGTAAGTGCTTCGATTTCTGTCCGTTTGGTGTGTATGAGATGATTGACGACAGGGTGAGGGTGATGCATCCGCACAACTGCAAGAACAACTGTCCGGCATGTGCGCGCACCTGTCCGCACAGTGCCATCATCTTCCCAAAGTATGACCGTAGCCCGATTAACGGTGGCAGCGAGCGTCAGGAAAAGGCTGTACAACTGGATAGCCGTTCCTTGTATAATGATGCCTTCCGTGCCAAGCTTGCGCAGCGTAGGGCAGGAGTGTCACTGTTGAAAAAAGATTAGAATTATGTTACAAGATTATACCTCATTACTGAAGATTGCTGGCCGCATTGTGCGTCAGACACCGGTGCGCCTGTTGTGGAAATTTGCGTGGAACTTTGGTTGGCGCAACCTGTGGCATATGCCCCGGTTTGAGCGCATGATGGCCAAGGGCGAGCCTTTCTTCCCTGCATTTGTGATGATCAGTGTTACCGAAACCTGCAACCTGCAATGCAGCGGCTGCTGGGTAAGTGCCGGTGGCCGTAAGCAACTGACTCTGGAGCAGTTGGACGGTATCATTGCCGACGGCAAAAAGCACGGCAGTTACTTTTTCGGTATCCTGGGCGGTGAGCCGCTGATGTACAAGGGCCTGCTGAATGTGATGGCCAAACACAGCGACTGTTACTTCCAGCTCTTTACTAACGGAACTCTGCTTACTGAAGAGATAGCCCTGAAACTTAGAGCTTTGGGAAATGTTACCCCACTGATCAGCATGGAAGGACTGAAGGAGGAGAGCGATCGCCGCAGAGGTCGTAATGAGGTATTTGAACGTACCCTGCGCGGTGTGCGTGCCTGCCGTAAGGCGGGTGTCATCTTCGGCATAGCTGCCAGCATCTGTAAGACCAATTATGACGAGCTGGTATGCCGCGAGCACATCGAGCGTGTGGCTGCCGAGGGTGCTGCCTATCTGTGGTATTACATCTATCGCCCTGTGGGTGCCAACCCAAATCCTGAGGTGGCACTGAGCAAGGAGCAGGTACGCAGTTTCCGTGAATTTATCGTGGAGCAGCGCCGGAACGCTCCGGTGGTCATCATCGATACTTATTGGGACGATAAGGGAAAAGCCATGTGTCCGGCAGCTACCGGCATGAGTCATCATATCGGTCCATCAGGTGCCTTGGAGTTCTGTCCGCCACTGCAGCTGGCACGTGAGTTTGTGAATGCCGAGGGCAGTGATGCTTACGATAAGTTCCGCGACAGTACCTTCCTGGAAGATCTGCGTAAGATGACGGCTGAAGTGAGCCGTGGCTGCATTCTGCTGGAGGATCCTCATCGTCTGGCGGACTTCCTTCGTGAGCATGAGGCTGTAGAGACCACATCGCGTGGTACCGTTCTGCAGGAATATGATAAGATGTATCCGGTAGCCGGTCATGATATGCGTGATGAGGCCATTCCGGAAAAGAGTGCGCCTTACCGTTGGCTGAAACGGAACTATTTCTTTGGATTTGGAGTATATGGATAAGAGAACCGTACCATCAACCGCAGCGGAACGGATGCAGATCCGTGAGGACCTGGCACAATTTGTGTCCGGCAAGGGTTTGTGTCCGCCATTGTCACTCAAGCAGTTGGAGCAACTGGCCGATGAATACATCGGTTTACACCAGTTGCCTGGCACTGTGCGCGACTGGCTGCAGGTTGAGATACACAATCAGTTGTGGAAGGATGTGGTAGCCGGTATTCCTTACGAGCGCCGGTTGCTGTTGCTGCCCAAATGCCTGAGTAAGTTTGGTCAGTGCAAGGGCGAATATGACGAATACGGACTGCTGTGCCACCGTTGCGGATCGTGCCTGATTCCATCGTTGCAGGACAAGGCCGAGGAGATGGGTGTGCTGAGTATGGTGGCTGAAGGTTTCACGCAGGTAATCGAATTGATTGAAAACCAGGTGATTGATGCCGTAATCGGTGTGAGTTGCCTGGATTCTTTGGAAAAGGCATTCCCATTGCTGGTACGCCATGCCGTGCCCGGAGTGGCCATAGCCCTGAACGATGGCGGTTGCCGTGATACCCATGTGGATGACAGCTACGTACTGCAACTGATGAGCCAGACCCATGGCGATGAGAGTCTGAAGCTGATGAACCATGAGCTGATACGCGAGCGCATAGACCAGTGGTTCTCGGCCGAGGAACTGAAATACATCATGAGCCCGGTGAAAGACCACACCAGCCGTGTGGCATTTGACTGGGTAAGCGGCAACGGACATCGCTGGCGCCCTTATCTGGTAGCTGCTGTGTATCAAAGTCTTACCGGTGATACCGTGATGACCGAGGATGTGCATCGCGCTGCCGTGGCTGTGGAGTGTTTCCATAAAGCATCGCTGATTCATGACGATATACAGGATGGCGATATGGTCCGCTATGACCAGCCTACCGTGAATGCCTTGTATGGCGATGCATGGGCCATCAATGCCGGCGACTATCTGCTGGGTGAGGGTTACCGCATTCTGGCGCAGAGCAAGAACGCCGAACTGGTGCGTGCCATTGCCGATGCGCATCTGGCCCTTTGCAAGGGACAGGGAGCGGAACTGACCTGGTGCGCCAATCCCAAGTCCATCGGTATGGACTTTGTGATGGATATTTTTGTGCATAAGACCGTTCCGGCATTTGAGGTCTCGCTGTTGCTGGGCATGATGTGCACAGGCAATTTTGTGCACCTGCGCCCCATGCTGAAACAATATTCCGAGGCATTGGGCATAGCCTATCAGCTGAAGGACGATCTGGACGATTTCACTGAGAATCATCCGGTAGCCTTGCGCCCGAGTGCGGTGCTGGCACTGATCTGCGAGGATGAAAAAAATGCATCGCTGGTGCAGGAACTGCTACAGGCTTCAGACATGAAACAAATGCTTGGCAAACCGGAATATGCAGATGTACTGAAAGTTACGTTGGATAAAGTGGAGAACTTGCTGGAGGATTATCATCAGCAGGCACTGGATGCGCTGAAGCAGGTGGATGTGCTGGAACTGAAGCGTCTGCTGTTTCAGGTTACAGAAAAGATATTGAAAAGATAAATGAAATTACCCCTGTCCATACAAGTCTGGCTAACCCTGCGACGCGCCGTCAAGGCGTTGAGTCCCGAGGGGCGTGCTGCCGTAACCGGTTTTGTGCGGAGCCAGAAACGTGCAGGCGGTTACTGCGGTGCCGGTGGACAGGTGGAACCCTATTATACACAGTTTGGCGTATTGCTGGAATGTGCACTGATGCTGGGTGTGGGAATAAATGAAATCCAAAAACTCGTTCTCCTCCTGAAAAGCGGTATTCACGTGCGCTTTCTCTCGGAATCCAAACGCGATACAGGCGTGCTGTACGACCTGTTTTTCCGTTTCGTCAATGACGAAATGCGGTTGAAAAGACCGAAAAAATCGGAAATAATGAGTCGCTTACAGGCATACCGCAAAGACAACGGCGGTTATGTACATTCCCTGGGACGTCCGGAAGCGGGCACCAATGCCACCTGTTCGGCACTGACCATGCTGCATCAGGTAGGAGCTACAGACATGGATTCGGTGCAATGGCTGTTGGACCTGCAGGACGAGACGGGCGGTTTCCGTGCCACAACGGATGCTCCGATACCCGACCTGCTGTCTACAGGCGTGGCGGCATTCACGCTGAATGTGTTGGGCGTTAAACCCCGTATTCCGGTAACCGATTTTGTGGAATCGCACTGGTTGGACAATGGCGGTTTTGCGCCAACATTGCTGGATGAGTACAGCGATGTGGAATATGTATTTTACGGATTATTAGCATTGGGTGCACAATGAATATAACGCAAATAAAAGAAATACAGGCAGATGCAATGCAGCGACTGATGAACAGCCGCTCGGCTGACGGTATGTGGAGGGGACAGCTTTCCAGCAGTGCCATCTCTACCTCGGTATCGGTATTTGCCCTGCACAGCATTGATGCCCAACGCTACGATTCTACGATAAAAAACGGAATAGCATGGTTGAAAAACACCATGTGTGCCGATGGCTCCTGGGGCGATTCGGTGGAAAGCCCTTCGAACATGACGGCCACACTGCTTACCTATGTATCCTTGGTGGCTGTGGGGGAGCAGGCACAACAGACTCGGGCCTACCTGAACGGTAAGTTTGGCGGAGACAGTGAGGAGGCGCTGATCAAGGGTGTGCTGGATTATTACGGAAAGGACCTGACTTTTTCAGTACCTATTCTGATGATGTGTGCCCTGGCGGGTGTGGTGAAGAGTTGGAATAAGATTCCTCCTTTCCCTTTTGAGCTGGCTACATTACCACAGAAGTTCTTCCGTTTCCTGAACCTGCCGGTAGTGAGCTATGCCATTCCGGCACTGATAGCCATCGGAATCTGTCAGATGAGCAGAAAGGGCGGCATGCTGAGTGTGTTGCGCGAGCGTTTTGTGCCTAAAGCCATGCGGGAACTGGTGAAGCTGCAACCGGCAGATGGCGGTTTCCTGGAGGCGGCACCATTAACTGCCTTTGTCAGTATGTGTCTGGCAGAAGGCGGTTTCCGCGACCATGAAGTCACCCTTAAGTGTGCGCAGTTCCTGGTGGATACGGTCCGCGATGATGGTTCATGGCCAATTGATACCAATCTGTCGGCTTGGGTTACCAGTCTGACAGCCAAGATATTAGGAACAGAATTTGAAGGTCATCAGGCGTTGGCGGATAGTATTCAGCGCAATGCTACCCGTGCTGTTCATCCGTTTACAGGTGCCGCACCGGGAGGTTGGGGATGGAGCGATTTGAGCGGTTCCGTACCCGATGGTGATGATACTTCAGGCGCATTGGTAGCCCTTCATGCCTTGGGATACCCTTGCGATAAAGTGATTTGCAACGGCATCAACTGGCTGATGATTCTGCAGAACAACGATGGAGGCATGCCCACCTTCTGCAAAGGATGGGGAAAACTGCCTTTCGACCGCAGTTCTCCCGATATCACCTCGCATGCAGTTCTGGCTATGGGACTGTGGATGAAGGATTTGCCCGAAAGTTGCCGTATTAAGGCTGAGAAGAGTTTTGGGCGCTTATTGGACTGGTTGGAGAAGAACCAGGATGCCGAGAACGGATGGACTCCCTTATGGTTTGGTGACCAGGATGCGGCCGATGAGCATGCTCCGGTGTATGGAACGGCCACAGCCATGGATTACCTGATGGCCACCGGTCATCCCAAGGCCTGTGAGTTGGCCAAACGGCAGTTGCCTTTCCTGCTGAAAACGCAGAACGCTGATGGAGGATGGGGAGGAAACAAGGGAGTATGTTCCAAGGTGACACTTACCAGTAGGGTGCTGGCGGCCTTATCGTATTTCCCGGAAACTGAGGACGTACGCAACCGGGCATGGGAATACCTGTACCGCCGATATCAGGAAGGAACCCTATATAAGGAAGAGCCAATCGGACTATATTTCAGTAGGTTGTGGTATTCTGAAACGATGTATAATTTAACGTTCCTGTTGTGGGCGATAAAACGAAATATAAAAGATAATGAGTAAGACGAAAGCAATTACCGTTGGAGTAGCCGCCTTTTGGTTGGCCGTACTTGTCGGTTGGCACCTGTATGATCCGAGCAGCGGATTCACAGAACAGGTACCGGGAGCCGACAACCGTCCTTCCGGTACGGCTCGAAAGGCCGATGAGGTGGTGGTAGGCGAGTACTTCATGAAGTACGATGATGCCACAGAGCCACAGGGGCTGGAAGGTATCTGGCCTGGATTCCGAGGCCCGGAAAAAGACAATAAGATAAAGCCCAATCTGACATTGGATTCGGGAGACTTTGCCACCCAATGGAGTTTTGAAACCGGTGAAGGTCATGCCGCTCCGGTTATCGGAAAGGGACGTGTATTCGTACTGGATTACAACGAGCAGTTGAGTTCCGATGCCCTGCGCTGTTTCAACCTTGAAACCGGTCAGGAGCTGTGGCGCCGCTGGTACCGTGTGCCTATGAAGCGCAACCACGGTTTCTCGCGCACCATACCTGTACTGTTTGAGAATCTGGTCATTACCGTGGGTCCGGAAGGACATGTGATGTGCTGTGATCAGGTTACCGGTGATATGCTGTGGACCAAAGATATGAAGAAAGAGTTTGGCAGTGAGATTCCATTCTGGTACACCGGACAATGTCCTTTGGTGCAGGATGGCGTGCTGGTGTTGGCACCTGCAGGTACTGAAACCCTGTTGTGCGGTGTGGATGCCAAGACCGGTGAGATGCTATGGCAAACTCCTAATGAGCCCGCTTTCAAGATGTCCCACTCTTCGGTTATGCCGATGACACTGGGCGGAAAGAAGCAGTTTGTATACATCGGTGTAGGCGGTGTATGCGGTGTATCTGCCGAGAAAGACGATCAGGGAAAACTGCTCTGGAGTGCCAGCAAGTGGCAACCATCGGTGGTGGCTCCATCGCCTTTGCAGATCTCGTCCAACCAGATTTACCTGGTGGCAGGATATGGAGCCGGAGGTGCCTTGCTGCAGGTGGACAATGCCGGCGGAAGCTGGAAGGCCGAGATTAAAGACTCCTATAAGGCCGATAAGGGTATGAGCTGTGAGCAGCAGACACCTATATTATACGAGGGTATGCTGATTACCATTCTGCCTAAGGATGGTGGCGGTATGCGTGAGCGCATTGCCTGCTATAATCCGTCGGATCTGCATAAACCTATCTGGACATCGGCCGCAGACG
>JAZQPA010000174.1:0-18241 GCA_045628125.1 Bacteroidaceae bacterium | reverse complement strand
CCCTCTTTCTTAGCCATCTATTAATGGTTTAATGTTCCAGAATTGATAACTGGCTGAGCAGGTTCATCAGCACACAGAACCACCAGCAAGTTGCTCACCATGGCAGCCTTCTTCTCCTCATCCAGTTCCACAATCTCCTCATCAGACAGTTTATCCAATGCTAATTTCACCATGGATACTGCACCATCCACAATCTTTTCACGGGCAGAGATAATGGCAGTAGCCTGCTGGCGTCGCAGCATAACTGCTGCTATTTCAGGAGCATAGGCCAAATAGTTGATGCGTGCCTCGGTCACTTCCAAACCGGCCATCTCCAACCGCTCGTTCAGTTTGTCCAACAGCACCTCGTTTACCGATTCTGCTCCATTACGCAGAGTAACCTCATTACCGTCAGTTCCATTTTCGTCATACGAGTACATTCCAGCAACCTGTCTCAGTGCCGCATCGCTCTGTACAGACACAAACTTCTCAAAACGGTTCATTCGTGCATTGGCTGCATTACCTGTTCCCATCACCACATCAGAATCAATGTCAAACAGTGCCTTATAGGTGTCTTTCAGTTTCCACACCAGTACCAGTCCGATGAGGATTGGGTTACCACTCTTATCATTCACCTTAATCGGTTCTGCATTCAGGTTGCGTGCACGCAGTGACACCTTCTTGACGGTCATCAGCGGGTTCACCCAGTAGAAACCTGTCTTTCGGAAGGTACCCATATAGCGGCCAAAGAACAGCAATGCGCAAGCCTCGTTAGGCTCCTGCTTAATAAATCCGCATGAGCAGAAAATCAGGACAATAGCCAGTAACGCTGTCAGTAAAGCCATCCAACCGCTTTCATTCTCAACGCTGAGGTACACTGAGAAACCTACAGCAATTGCCAGTGCCAAATCCACTAGCAGCATTAGGAATCCATTACAGGTTCCGCTCTTAAATTCAAACTCTTTTGTCTCCATAATCATTCATTCAAAATACATATATTCTAATATCATTTTAATATCATTGCAAATATAAGAATATACTGCTATAAACTCCAAATTATCACCTTTGGAATTAAAAACTTTTAACGCACTTTTGTGCAGTTCCCTAAAAATAGGTAACTTTGTAGCATAATGGAAAAACTTAGTCAACTCTATACCGGATGGAGCGGCTCTGCCCCTCTGGATATTCAGCGGTTGCCCTTATCGGGTAGCAATCGCAGCTATTACCGCATCACTGGTGCCCATGGCACGGTAATTGGTGTAGTGGGAACTTCTGAGGAAGAAAATGAGTCCTTCATCTACCTGTCCCGTCATTTCCGGGCGCAGGATCTGCCCGTTCCTGTTGTACTGGCAGTCAGTGAGGACCGCATGCGCTACCTACAGGAAGATTTGGGATCCGACTCTCTTTTCGATGCCCTGAAAAGCGGGCGTGAGAATGGTGGACAATATAATGAGGAGCAGGTAAATCTTTTGCGACGCACCATCGCTATGCTTCCCGCCTTACAAATCAAGGGAGGTCAAGGATTGGACTGGCACCAATGCTATCCCGTTCCTGCTATGGATCGCCAGAGTGTTATGTTCGACATGAACTACTTCAAGTACAATTTCTTGAAGTTCACCGGAATAGAATTCAACGAGGTGCGATTGGAAACCGACCTTATTCATCTTTCCTACGACCTGCTGGAGAATTGCGGCGAAACCTTTCTGTACCGTGATTTTCAGGCACGCAACGTAATGCTGGTAGAGGATGAGCCATATTTCATAGACTTTCAGGGTGGACGCCGCGGACCTTTACAGTACGATGTGGCATCATTCCTGTGGCAGGCCTCAGCCCGCTATTCCGACGAATTGCGTCAGGAACTTATCGGCATCTATCTGGATGCCCTGCAACAACTGCAGGCTACTGACCGTGGCGAGTTTCTTGAGAAATTGAATCTGTTCGTTCTCTTCCGTCTCATGCAGGTACTGGGAGCCTATGGTTTCCGTGGCCTTTTCGAGCGGAAGAAACACTTCCTGGAAAGTATCGGTCCTGCCCTGGACAACCTTCAGGACCTGATGGGCCGCCAATCGTTCCCTTACCCCTACCTGACTGAAGTGCTGAAAAAGGTATGCAACTTGCGCAGCATCCGTCTGGCCGATACAACTGTGCGCATTCTTCGCCGTGACGATGCAACACATGCGGCCGGTACTATGAGTGTGAGCCAATATGACGGCCAAGGTCCGCTGACCGTGCGTGTATTCTCCTTCTCGTATAAGAAAGGTATTCCACAGGACACCAGCGGTAACGGAGGCGGTTACGTATTCGACTGCCGAAGCACACACAATCCCGGCCGTTATGAACCCTACAAGCCTTTGACCGGTTTGGATAAGCCCGTCATTGATTTTCTGGAAGCCGATGGCGAAATTCTCACCTTCCTGGACAGCATTTTCCCATTGGCTGACGCCCATGTGGAGCGCTATATGAAGCGCGGATTCACGGATCTGATGTTCAGCTTCGGTTGTACAGGCGGCCGTCACCGCAGCGTATACAGCGCACAGCATCTGGCCGAGCACCTGCATAAGAAATACGGCATCCGCGTGATTGTGGAGCACCGCGAACAAGGCATAAAAAGTATACTCGAATGAAAGCGATGATATTTGCTGCGGGCATGGGCACCCGCCTGAAACCCCTGACTGACACCATGCCCAAGGCTTTGGTGCCCGTATCGGGACGCCCCCTGCTTCAGATTCTGCTGGACCGCCTGAACGCAGCCGGTTTTGACAGTGCCGTAATCAATGTTCACCACTTTGCACAGCAGATCATTGATTATGTACAGAATAACCCACAGCCCATGGACATCAGCATCAGCGATGAGAGTGCCATGCTGTTGGAAACTGGCGGCGGAATCCGTCACGCCATGCGTTTCTTTAATGACGGCCAACCCTTTCTGGTGCACAATGTGGACATCTTGCATAATGCTGATCTGAAGACATTCTACGAAACCTGTGCCCATACCGCCGATGCCACACTGCTGGTCAGTCCCCGTGACACCCAACGCTACCTGCTCATCGATGACAATGACCGTCTGGTGGGATGGACCAACATCAAGACCGGACAGGTCAAGAGCCCCTATCCAAACCTGAACCCAGACAACTACAGGAAAATGGCCTTCAGCGGTATCCACATCTTCAGTCCACAGCTCATCCCTCTGATGTACACCTGGCCCGAAAAGTTCAGCATCATCGACTTCTACCTGGCCATCTGTCACCGTTTCAACATCAAAGTCTGCGTAAAGGAAGACTTGAAACTGGTGGATGTAGGCAAGTTGGACACCCTGGCCAGAGCCGAGGAGTTTCTGAAATAAAAAAGTCATTGGCGGTAATCCCGCCAATGACTTTACAATATATTGATTTGCTATTTTCAGCAGATTGTCTCAACAACCTCACCGCTAACGGAACGGATGTCTGCTTTGGCATCCTCCAGATGGAAAGCCATAGGACGGGCACCTGCTGCCTCATAGACAGCACGTAACGATGGAATTGCCTCGAACAGAATCTCACCGTACTTTGGATCTTCCTCAAACACCACCTTACCGCTATAGCGAAGCCACTGCATCTTATCATTCAAAGCATTGATCTCAACCAATGGGTTTGCTACCATTTGCTTATAGACGTCCTTATGGCTGCCTACAGCAAAAATCAATTTACCATCCACCATGGCCTTGAAACCCAATGGACGAAGCTTTGGCTGATTTCCATCGGTAGTAGCCAGGAAGAACACCTTGGCCTCGGTCAAAAAGTCATTAATCTTATTCATATCCATTTATTATCAATAGAAATTACTTCAATTTGAAACCGTAAAGTGCCTCACCGTGGCGAACATACAACTTGCCTGCAGCGATAGTAGGATGTGCCCAATATGGACCGCTACCCTTGGTGATGCGGAACTCGCTTACCACCTCAAAGGCCTTACCTGAACGAACCAGACCTAAGGTACCGCGACGCTCATCAAAGCAGTAAAGCATACCATCGGCTGTAATGATGGAACCCTTGCCCTTACCGGTCCACTCGGTCTCGTAGATGTCCTGACCGGTATTCCAATCTACAGCACACCAGCTACCCTTGTTGTTGCTGATCCAGTTGGTACCGTAAATAACGCCATCCACCAGCACATAACCACCGTGATGAGTATCCAAAGTCTCATTCTTCCAAGTACAGGTAACACTCTTCAAATCGTCGGCCAACTGCAACTGGAAGCTATTGATATCATAACCCTGAGAGAAGAAAATCTTACCGTCGTGATACAAAGCTGAGTTAGGAACGATGTTCTCCCACTCTGGATCAGTAGCTGCCTGCTTGGAAATCAGCTGATCAAATGTCCACTCGATGGCACCAGTCTCAGGATTCATACCGAATGCCACCTTCTCGTTCATACCTACAATCTGGCGCTTACCCTTATACTTAATAAGGATAGGAGTAACATAACCCATCATGCTGTTCATGGTTGGTGACTTCCAGATTTCCTCACCGGTCTCCTTGTTCAGAGCAACGGTATTGGTCAAATCACCTGCTGGGTTGTAAATTACCTTATCGTCATATACCAGTGGAGACTCTGCAGTACCCCATGTAGCTGGCTTATTGTGGTATTTAGCGGCTCCGTCTACTTTCCAGACAATGCTACCATCAGCAATGTTCAGGCAGACAACCTCGCCCATACCGCTAATTACATATGCCTTATCACCCTCGATAGTTGGAGTGGTACGAACCTCAGGATAAGTTTTGTTCCAAGGCTTACCGTATGGAGTAGCATACAATTTCTTTCCAGTAAGATCATAGCACTGGAATACCTCCATAGTCTGATCCTCGTTCATACCTGTGATATACAAACGGTCACCCACTACCTGAGGACTACTGTATCCCTTACCGGCATCCAGAGTCTCGAAAATCATCTCAGGACCCTCTGCTGGCCATTCTTTCAACAATCCTGTGCAAGGATATGAACCGTTATTCTCAGGACCGCGCCAACCGTGCTTGCTCTGTGCATTTGCGCTCAGCACTGCCATACTGCTCAGAAGCAGTAATCCAAATACTTTCTTATACATAGTTTTTCTATAATTATTTCGGCAAAGATACGAAATATCATCGGATAACGATGAAAATGTCTTTATTTTTTATTTCTGTTTCTTTTTGCTTCTTCTGAATCGTAGTACAAGTGTGACTGCCACGGTCAACATGACCACAATGAAGGCTATGCCCCAAATGGAGAATACAGCATCATGAATATCCTGAATCATATCATGTACACGCATGTCAGGCTGATCCAGATACTGAGGCTGACCGCTTTCAGCACCCTGCTCACCCTGTTTAATCCTGAAAGCATAGAATGCCTCGGCATGACGCACATACAGCACACCGTTACTGATTACCGGATGAGCCCAATAAGGTCCACTACCCTTGGTGATGCGGAATTCGCTGATTACATCGAAGGTCTTGTCTGGACGAACCAGGCCTACTGCACCGCGTCGCTCATCATAGCAGTACAACAGACCATCGGCAGTGATGATTGATCCCTTACCCTTACCACCTTTCCATTTGGTATTATAAATGGTCTCACCGGTGTTCCAATCCACAGCACACCATTCACCATCGTTATTGTTGATCCAGTTGGTGCCGTAAATCACACCATCCAACAGAACATAACCACCGTGATGGGTATCCAGCACATCATTACGCCATACCAGAGAAACACTCTTCAGGTCGTCGGCCAACTGCAGCTGGAATCCGTTCATGTTATAGCCATGGGAGAAGAAGACCTTACCATCATGATACAGGGCTGAGTTAGGGTCAATGTTATCCCAAACCTTGGCACCGCCATTATGTTTTGGACCCCAATCGTCAAAATCCCATTCTATCTCACCATTATCAGGATTCACACCGTAAGCACGGGCCTCGGTCATGCTAATAATCTGACGCTTACCCTTATAGGTAATCAGAATGGGAGTAACATAACCGCTCTTGTCACCGAAAGAACGAGTCTTCCAGATTTCCTCACCGGTATCCTTGTTCAGCGCCACCATGGTGGTCTGATCACCGCATGGAGAATAAATAACCTTGTCATCATATACCAACGGACACTCACTGGTTCCCCAGTTGCCGGTCTTGCGACCGTATTGGGTACCGCCATCCACACTCCACAAAATCTTACCATCGGCAATGTCCAAACATACCACCTCGCCAGAACCACTGATCACGTATGCCTTACCATCCTCGATAGTTGGAGTGGTACGGGTTTCAGGATAAGAATCCTTCCAAGGTGTACCATACTCGGTAGAATACAGTTTCTTTCCCTGCAGGTCGTAGCACTGGAAAACCTCCTTGTTCTCATCCTCGTTCATACCGGTCAGGTAGATTCTATCTCCTACCACCTGAGGGCTACTGTATCCCTTACCGGCATCCAATGTCTCGAAGATGACTTCAGGACCATTGGCAGGCCATTCCTTCAGCAGGCCTGTATCGGGATAGGAGCCATTGTTCTCCGGACCACGCCAGCCATGCTTGCTCTGAGCAGAAGCACTCAAAAGGGTCATGCTGCATAACAGCAGCAAACCGATAAACTTCTTGTTCATAAGTAAATAATTAAAAATGAATGTTATGTATTTCTTTTTTTATCATATTTCTCAGTAGGACGATAGTGGACAGCAGTATCAATGCCAACGCTATTACGGCCAGCAACCACGTTCCCCATCCTGCACCGCCCACATTAGCGCTGATACTGATCACAGAACCCACCGCACCGATAACGATGGCTACTACAGGTACCAGTAAGCTCTCACGGAACAGCATATCATATACCGTGTCAGGCGAAAAGCCTAATGTGAACAGCATTTTTATCTCTGTCCTGCGGCTCACCAATATCTTGCGCATTACCACCACCAAACTGATAACGCCTAACAGCAAGCCCAATCCTCCCAAAGTAAGGAAAATGGTAAGATAGGTATCGGTTACAGTAAAGAACAGTTCAAACCTTTCGGTAGTGGTACAGACCTGTAAACCGTATTCATTCAAGGCCGTCTCTAACAGGTCTTTCACCCCAGCCTGATTTTCCTCACCACAACGTACCAGGAACAGACGGCTGCCACTTTCATCGGGCCACAACTCGCGGAACAGATTCCGGTCCATCAGTGCCGTGCCATGGAATATTCCGGTAGGATAACTTCCGGCAATAAGCAGCTGTACATCCTTACCCTCACTATTGCGGTATTGCAGAGTATCACCCACACTTTTCATCATGCTCCAAATCAAACTCTCCTGATCCATAAGTATAGGATAAACTCCTTCTGAGTTTTTCTGTAACGGGCTGACATCCACTTGGAAATGCTCTGCCAATTCCTCAGTATTCACTCCCAGAACGGTAGGTGTAGAGACTTTGTTCAGATTCAGGCAACTGGCTTCATCCTGCGTATATTTCAGACACTGCATGAAACTGACACTATCAGGGATATCCTGCAGCGAGAGTTTCTTTCGTACCTGCTGGTTGTTCAAATCATACTCCATGGGGATGCGGCTATCGCACCACAGATTGTATCCTCCTGTAATGGAAGCATCTTCTACCGAACGTGAGAAATCCGGACGGTTCAAACCCACGGCGAATACAGTAAACACACCCACAGCCAATGCCCAAAACGATAGCAAAACCTGAGATTTATTGGCAGCTAAGGATTTCCACAACATGGCTTTCTTTGAAAAGGATACGTCCTCCTGGGACTTGCGCTGAATGTATGCAATAAAACATAAAGACGATGCGATTAGCCATAACACACCGCTTACCACAAACAGCACGATACTGTGAGAGGTTATCAGGTTGTAGATGAACGTACAAATGGCAGGAATAAGGAAGAAAACACCTAATCGGATGTTATTGGCACTCGAGGATTTCACTTCATTCGGCTGCTTATTTTTCCACACACGATGAATCACATAATAAGCCGTAGCTCCACAAATCACCATACCGGCAATGAAACCGCCAATCAGGGAGGTCTCATTCACATGCAATCGGAAACCCTCAGTATGCGTAGCTCCGCTCCAAACCGTTCCCAGAAGGAGCAGGATTATAGCCGCATAGGCAATTCCCGCCAACGTGCCGATGAAACCCGCCACAGGAACAACGGTAAATATCTCACTCATCAGCCAATGGGTAATCCGCTTTCTGGAATAACCTATAGTGGTCATCAGCTGAATCTCGCCCTTGCGTTGTATCAGCATCTCAACCAGCGGATTCTGCATCAGCAGCACACCGGACAAAATGATAAAGAAACCCAAAGCCAGGAAAAGTGAGGAGAAATCTGTCCCGTTCTGTGCAGAATATAAACCGGCTTCACGCGGATGTGCCACCAGCACTCCCATCTGTTGCGGAGTGATTTGTCTCACCTTATCGGCTGCATTAGCAGTATATAGTGCTGTAGCTACCCCAAAGGTGGTTCCCCAATCTTTCTTCACGGCATCATACGCCACCAGTGCCTTAGGAGTCTGGCGGTAGGCATACCAGTAATCCTCATCAATCTTCCGGATGCGTTCCATGTCGATGGGCAGATCACTATCCCAATCGGTGCATCGCTCCACATTCGACAAGCCAGGAAACTCAGCAGTTAATAATGAATCGGTCCTTATATCTTCCAAAGGGACAACCTGTTTAATGGTAAAGACCTGTGAACGGGTTTCCAACGACTTCATGCCCCGGGTGACAAAGTAATCCACATGCAAGGAATCACCGGCTTTCACCTTCAGACGATTAGCCAGATAATCACTGACCAGCATCTCATTCCCGGTAAGCGGCTGACCATTCCATGAATCAGTGGCAGTAACAAAGGAATAAGGAACAGAATCACTCTTGGTATATAGGTCATTGACCAGATAGGCCAAGTTGGTATGCTGTGGCTGTACCGCATCCACCACCTGCTGCTGAAGGAAAACGCGGTCGGTAGTCACGGCATCATTATCGGCCCTGATTCCTGAATAGGCGGGATTCCATGCGGTGGCAAAGACATCTTCCCCAATCATATCCGGTGACATGATCAGGTTGATTTTTCCCTGAAGTTGCATCTGTTCCGCCAGTTCCTCACGGTTTACAAAGACATTCAGCGGCAGAGTCTGATCGTTATGCAGCAGCAGGTTACCGCCCTGCTCTACCCTTCTGACGGATTTTACATGCAGACGGAACTGTGTGCTGTAACTCTGGGTGACAAAAAGGGTTCCCGATGGCACCAGGGAATGTGCGGGCAGATGCAGAACGAAATCGGTTTCTTCGTCCAGCTGACGTGCTAAAGGCTCATTAATCAGTGCATCGCCATAATCAATGGAATCGCTATCGGTTCCCCAAACCTGAACCGGAATCATCTTTCCGGCATGCGAGACAAAACCATCCGACAGCAAATATCCCTTGGCGTTTTTCAGCAAAGGCTGCTGCATGATATCCTCGTTGAGAAAGCCGGTTCCTGAAGTGATAACCGTCTCGGTATCGCCCAGTCTCTCCTGAACACGGTCCACCAGAGTTCCACGCACCGCATCTCCTACCATCAGACTGCCCACCAGTACCGTCATCATGGCAATGACAGCTCCGGCCACAAGATTATAATAGGGCTTGTAGTACGCAATACTTTTGCTGAATAGACCTTCTTTTTTCATTCTGTCAACTTTCCTTCTCTCAACTGGTAAATACGATGAGCAGTATGCGCCAAATCTTCGGCATGTGTTACCATGACAATGGTCTTACCCAATTCCTGATTTATTTCCTTGAACAGATTCATGATCTGCCGGCTGGTCTCGGTATCCAACTGGCCGGTAGGTTCATCAGCCAGCAACAGGTCGGGCTGTTGAATCAAGGCTCTGCAGATAGCCACACGGGCCTTCTCTCCTCCAGAAAGGGTTTCAGGCAGCTGGTTCATGACCTTAACGATACCCATACGTTCCATCAGTTCCAGTGCATAGTCCTCTTTGTCCTGACTTACCTTATCCTCCTGTGCCAACAGGGGCAGAAGAATATTCTCACGGGCAGTATACTGGGGCAGCAACCGGTGATCCTGAAACACAAAACCAATCTGACGGTTACGTATCTCATCCAACGGGGCTTTCGGATCGGTCACATCCACCCCACCAATAGAGCACATTCCCGAATCGGGACTCTGCAAAGCGCCCAAAATCGACAGCAGAGTGGTTTTTCCAGATCCCGACTTACCGGTAATGGCCACAAAATCACCCTTCTGCAACTGCAGGCTCAAACCGTCCAGCACCACACGGGTACCTTTATTACCATCAGAGAACGATTTACTTATATTTTGTAATTCGATGTACATTTTTACTTAAAATAGAATAACTTACCACGTGAGGTCAGAATATAAAACCCATTCTCCATAATGGCAGGTGATGAGATAATCTGCTCACCTACTTCATAATGCCATAACTCAGAACCATCCTGGGTACTGTGAATAGACACATGACCATCTTTGGTGCAGACCAGTAATTTATCGCGACATACCATCGGCGATGATTCTCCCACATCGCCCTTCAGCATCTTACGCCAACGCTCATGACCATCGGCACGGTCCAGACAAGCCACGTAACGGTCACCTGTCAGGATATAAATAGCATTACGGTCCACAGCGGGTATAGAAATGGAACCACCATTCTCATCCTCCTTTTCCACTTCCAGCAGAATACGGTTGTCCTTGATCTTACCACTTTCCAGATGCATCTCATAAATATTTCCGGAGTAGTCGGACACATAGGCATAGTCGCCCATAATAGCTGGCGAAGCAGGAACGTATGCTTTCAGTTTCATGGAATCGGTAGCCTCGCCAGTCTGGGTGTGAATGACACGAAGCCACGAATCACAGCCACCAAACACCATGTACTCACGCCACAAGGCAGTTGCACCATTGATATAATATTCTGATTCAAACTGACTCATTTTCTGTCCGTTGGGAGCATCAAAGGTATACATGTTCGAATCATAACTGCCCACTAGAATACGGGCTGTTCCTTCTTTCTCTATCAGATTGGGCGAAGCGCTAATCTGTCCATCTGTTTCGTAACTCCACAATTCCTTTTGTGTACGGAGCGAGATGGCAGTCACAAATCCATCAATGCGGCCCACATAAATCACCGAATCACGGATGATGAAAGAGGCTTCCACTGGAGTGTCCAGATTATACTCAAAGCACTGCTGCCCCACCTCATCGATACCACGAATCACTCCCTTGCGGTCGCAAGTAAATGCCACACCCTCATAAACAATAGGTGACGCTACGGTACGGACGTTATTCTGGAAACACCACTGCAACTGCGGTTGGTCAGGCAACTCCCTATCCGTATAGCCGCTCAGCGAGGGACTACCACGGAAAATGGTCCAGTTGTTGTCCAACGGCTCGTCCGTATCCAAATCCGACATGGCCATACAGGCGGTAAGGCACAGGCTGATTGCTGCAAATATGATTTTAATTCCTTTATTCATCTTTAGTCCTCTAAAAACAATGCACCTGTAGGGCACAGACGTGCCAGGCTTTCACTGATATGCGATTTGCTCTCCTCCGGAATCACTACCTGCATCACAAAACCGCGATGTTGGAAGGTAAAGCCATCCTCAGTGTTATACACACAAAGACCACATCGCACACACTTGGCCGGTTCAAAGCGTAATTTTCCTACCACATTAATCTGCTCTTTTACAGGCAGTGAGGAAGACACACCATAACGGGTAGCCTTAATGCCAGCCTTGGCCGAATACTCACGAAGTTTGCATTTATCACGGCCCTCGCAGGCACAATGCAGACAGCGTGACGCATCCTGATAGACCTCTTTGAGCCACTCCTTCTCGGGCTGGGTGTATCGGCCCAATTTGGAACCGAAATAATTCTTATCCACAATGGCCTTGGAATGTGCCTCCACTACAGGAAGCGATTCATCGGCAACCAACAGCATGATAATCTCACGGATGGAGACTGCTTTATCTACGGTGCCACGACGGCAAACCTTTTCGCAAGGAGCCTTACAATCAGCACAAGGCATTTGATCTCCAAAGGCTTTCATTACCAACGAACGCGCCTCGGCTTTTTGCCCACGGTCGTAATACAACATTACCTGAGCGGGATCCAACTTACCCGGGCAAACCAGCGAGCAAGGAGCCTCGCAATCGGCACGATGGTCGCTCAGCAACAACTCCAGCGACATCTGTCTTAATGACAGCACCTCTTCTGTATCGGTCTCGATACGCATACCCTCCATAGGATAGGTAGAACATGACGGAATCATCTGACCGTTGGCCACATTCTTGACCATGCACACCATACATGATGCCTGATGCTTGGCCTCCTTATTGTAACAGAGTGACGGTATATCGTATCCGTTTCTGTGCAGTTCCTCTATCAGGGTTTCATGACCTGAAACCTCTATTTCCTTATCATTTACGAAAATCTTCATGGTCTTTATGCTTTTACCTCCTTGACAGGAACCTTTATAATGGCATTATAATCACACTCATCCATACACAAACCGCACAGAGTACAGGTCTTCACATCGATGACATGCTTTTCGTATGGAGTGAACTGTATAGCATCTGACGGACAACTGCGGGCACATTTGGTGCATCCCACACAATCGTCGGTAATCTGCAGTTTCACCATGTCCTTACATGAACCGGTGCGGCAGATGCCCTGCACATGTTCCTCGTATTCGTGACGGAAATAACGGAGTGTGGAGAGTACGGGATTTGGCGCAGTCTTACCTAAACCGCACAGAGCGGATTTCTTGATGCTGTTGGCCAGTTCCTCCAACATATCCACATCCTTCAGGGTGGCCTGACCGGTGCAGAGTTTATTCAGTATATCCAGCATACGACGGATACCTACACGGCAGAAGGTACACTTTCCGCATGACTCATCACAGGTAAAGTTCAGGAAATAACGGGCCACATCCACCATACAGTTGCTCTCGCTCAATACCACCAAACCACCGGAACCCATGATGGCTCCCATCTGGTTCAGGGCATCGAAATCGACCTGCGCATCACATAATTCTGCGGGGATACAGCCACCGGATGGTCCTCCGGTTTGTACGGCTTTCAGCTTCTCGCCTCCTTCCACGCCGCCGCCAATCTCCTCTACAATCTGACGAAGTGTAGTACCCATTGGTACTTCGATAAGTCCACCGTGGTTCACCTTACCTGCCAAAGCAAACACCTTTGTGCCCCGGCTCTTCTCGGTTCCCACCTTTGTATATTCAGCCACACCACGATTGACAACATACGAAATCTGGCTTAACGTCTCCACATTATTAATAAGTGTAGGCTTTCCGAACAGACCTGCCTGTGCCGGATATGGCGGACGCAGATGTGGGAATCCACGCTTTCCCTCAATGGAACCAATCAGTGCGGTTTC
The DNA here is from genome assembly GCA_045628125.1 of Bacteroidaceae bacterium. GTDB lineage: Bacteria > Bacteroidota > Bacteroidia > Bacteroidales > Bacteroidaceae > Minthousia. Next base: position 4,857 of record JAZQPA010000174.1, on the reverse strand, counting down.
CTCACCACACACAAAAGCACCGGCTCCCTCGAACACCCGGATGTGCATATTGAACCCGGTGCCCATGATGTTATCACCCAGATAACCCTTCTCCATACACATATCCAGTGCTTTACGGATACGGATAACTGCCTGCGGATACTCTGCACGGATGTAGAAAATACCCTCATCGGCACCCACAGCAAAGGCCGCAATGGCCAAACCTTCGATAACACGCAACGGATAGGATTCCAACAGGATACGGTCCATGAAAGCACCAGGGTCGCCCTCATCACCGTTACAGATCACATATTTCTTATCGGATGCGTTAGCAGCTACCAGTTGCCATTTACGGCCGGTAGGGAAACCGCCACCGCCACGACCACGCAAACCACTGTCTATCACTTCCTTGATTACCTGCTCACGGGTCATTTCTGTCAGTGCTTTCTTCAGTGCTTGGAAACCGCCCAACTTAATGTATTCATCGATATCCAGCGGATTCATGTGACCATATCCCTCGGTAGAGATACGGTGCTGACCGTTCAGGAAGGTATTGATATGCTGAGTACGTTCCTCCTCGGGTTTCCACAGGATGTTATCCCATGTCAAATCAGTATGGAATGTATCAATATGGTTCAGTATGGCATTACGCAATCGGCGCAAACGGCTGGCAGGACGGAAATGATGCAACAGGATTTCCTTTACCTCCTGAGGCTTGATGTTGGGATAGCGTACAATCTCGCCATCGGGCATAGCCACATCAATCAATGGCACCTGATTGCAGGCACCCACACATGAGATGGGTTTGATTCGCACATGGATACCCAGTTCCTGACAAGCCTTTACCACAGCTTCACGTACCTCGGCAGTGCCACTGGCCTGGCAGCAGTTCTCCATTCCCAAACGTACCTCGCCCTGAGGCTCATGGCTCTCCTCCTCAGCCAATGCCTGCTGTTGCTGGCTGGCATATTCCTCAAATTCAGCTAATACCTCGTTCACCCTTCCCGGCTGAACATGGCCAAATATCTTATTATCAATCTGTACCACTGGAGCCAATGCACAGCAGCCCAAACAAGCCACCTTTTCAATAGAGTACTGCTGGTCCTGTGTCGTGATGGTATCCTCGCCCATGTTCAGCTCACGCTTGAACGCATCGTACACATTGTTGGCGCCTTTCACATGGCATGCCGTACCGATGCACACCTTTATGATATGCTTGCCATAAGGTACCATGCGGAACTGAGAATAGAACGATGACACGCTGATAAGCTGTGCACGGTCTATTTCCGTACGTTCATAGATCCGGTTCAGTGCATCCGATGGCAAATAATTGAACTCTGCCTGCAGCGCCTGCAGCAGTGGAATTATCTGATCGCGACGGGTACCTATACGGTCAATGATGGCATCGGTTCTGCGCACCATGGCCTGAATAGCCTCATCGGGGGATGCAAATTTACAATCTTTACAGTCGGCCATATCAGTTTTTCTTTACGCAATAGATTGAATTATCTGTTCTAACCACCATCATGCCATCGGTAAAGGCAGGGGTAGCGAAAGTCTTCTCACCGGTATTGAACTGGGCAATCAGATTGAAGTCGCTGGCCGAGAAGATGTAAGCCTTTCCAGCATTGCTGAACAGGTATACCTTGCCCTCAACAATGACAGGTGATGAGTAGAACGGATCGGACAAATCGTGTTCCTTGACCAACTCGCCGGTCTCGGTATTGTAGGCACAAACCATACCGTAACTGGTTGCCACAAACAGCAGATTCTTGGTTGCCGCAGGGCTGGAACACTCTGGCAAATAGTCGCTTGCTTCCCACTTCACCTCACCGGTAGCTCCATCAATAGCCACACACTTGGAGTATTCGCTGGCTGCATATACCATGCCGTTGCTTACTGCAGGGCTGGCTCCAACCTCACCGGTCAGACACTCTACGCGCCACAACTCTGCACCATTGGATGGATTATATGCGGCCACTGCAGGGTTACTGGTGGTAATGATAGCAGCCTTTCCACCGATGGTTCCGATAACTGGGGAACTCCATGCAATCTTATCCTTAGTGCTCTTGGCCCACAACTGATTTCCGTTGGTGGCATTCAGTGCGATGAGCTGTGCCTTGGAGTTATTCAAATACTGGATAATCAGTTCATTGCCATACATCAGCAAGGAAGAGGCAAATCCATAATGGTTGTCTGGAAGACCGATGTTCTTGCCCCACAGGCGGTTACCTTCCATATCCACACCGATGACATCACCGGTTGCAAAGATGGCACAAACCTGCTTGCCGTTGGTTGCCACGGTAGAACCGGCCAAACCGGTATCGGCATTCACCTTTGGCATGGTACTTGGAGAACCCGGTATATTATCCGCCTTGACGGTCCACTTCAACTCACCGGTATAAACATCGTAACAATACAGTTCGCGGGCACTGGCATCGGCACCGGTAATGAACACATTACGTCCATTGATTACCGGAGAGTTATAGCCATGCTTAGGAATTGGCTTCTGCCACAAAATATTTTTTCCACTCTTCAGATCCCAACTGGTAGGTATACCTCCGGCACCGGAAACAGCACTGGAATTGTTTCCACGGAAAGCATTCGAGGTTACCTTTGGAATAGGCAAACCGTCATCCTCGCCTTCTGCTGCTACGGCTGTGCTGTCTGATTCCTCGGTAGCTACGGTTGTGGTATCGTTTTGAGCTACAGCTTCTTCTCCACCGTTATCATCCAGATTCTCTGCCAACAGTTCCTCATCCTCAGCCAATGTTTCTTCCAACTTATTCTTCAAAGCCGGAGAAGACAGGAAGGCAAACAGCAGGGCCACAGCTACCACACCCAAACCTCCGTAGGTGATATAGTTGCGTGAACGGCTCTTGTTCATCCACTCATCAATAGCGTCCAGTTCCTTGGATGGCAGTGTCTTACTCTCCTTGAAATAATAGCGCAGGCAGATGACCAGCACGAATGCCATGCCACACAGGATATAGGCACCGCTCTTCAGATGGCTTTCCTGAGTAAAATAGGCCTTTCGGCTCAACAAATCCAACTGACGGATCTGGGACTGCAGCGTCTCATTATCACCGTTGCTTTCATTCAGCTGCTTCAAAGTCTCCATCACCTCGGTTTTCAGCGGGGTGGCATTCCGGACCTGAAAATAATTCACCACCAGCATGGTTGACAGTGCCAGCATGAATACGGCAGTCACCAGGGCAACGTTACGGAATATATTCTTGTTCATACTCTTATTATTTCTTTTTCAAGTTCTGTGGACAATAATCAAAACACTTACCACAAGCCACACAGGCAGAATGGTCTATCTCATAAGTCTTTCGGGTTCGTTTTACCGACAATCGGATAAGCTTGAATCCCAATACGAAACCTATCAGTGCACCGGCCAGATAGCCATACACCTTATATTGATGCTGCACCTCGGATACTGTTGCTTCCAGTTCCTCCATGGTACGGCCCATCTCGTTGAAAGCGGTAACCTCCAGAATAGGTTCCAGTTCCGGATTAGCCTCCTGCTCCTGAATCAAATCGTACAGATGAACATCTTTATGAGCACGACTTAATGCCTCGCTGTTGCTTCCCACCAGCCATGCACCGGCCAGAGTCAGCACGGGCAACAGGATGAAATACATCAGCAGTCGCTTCACACCGGTCAGTCGGTCTTCCTTCACCTGATTGGCATAAGGAGGACGAAGTGCATCTACTGGGCACGAGTGATGACACAATTTGCAGTTGATGCAACCCTTATGGGTTACCTCCATCTTCTTTACCGACACACTGCCGAAAACGCTAAGCAAAGCACCATAAGGGCAAAGGAACTGACAGAAAGGACGGCCCACAAACATGGAAATCAGCAGCAGAATCACACCGAAGGTAATCAGTCCCATATCACCGCCCATGCGGAAGATGCCGATGAACGGATCTAAACGGCAGATAATGAACTGACTGCGAGTAGCGGCATACAGTAAAGCAAACGCCAGATATATCCATGGAATAATGCTCAATGCCGAAGTCACCGCCTTGTTGATACGGAAATTCTTCACATTCACCAGTTCCTGCAAAGCTCCCAGCGGACATACACCCGCACAGAACACACGGCCAAACAAGAAAGTAAACACTATAGGCAGGATGAAGATAAGCAATACGTACCAGGGCAGATTATAGGTAGAATCGGTCAATGCCAGCACTACGTTCTGGATAGAGCCTACACTGCACACGCAACCGCTACGGTAAAAACCGAAGTACAATACTGAGAAAATGGATACTCCAAAGATGGCCTTACGGCTCTGCTTCTTATGGGTAGCCCATGCCACAACACTCATCATCACCACCATCAGCACCACATCCATCCAGTTCCAGAACTGCTCAAAGGGTACCGGATGCTGAATATCGGGATACTGATAGCCTGATGTGAAATCTGGCTTCGGGAAACGGGCTACTGCCCATCCCTGCAACTGGCTCAGAACCAGCGATAGAAAAACAAGTAACTTTTTCATGCGTGGTCTTTCAGTTTATATGCAGTCTCATATGGCACACGCTGAATAGCGCCCGATACACAGACACGTGATATTTTACATTCATTACAATTCAAGCACAAATCTTGCTGTACCTGCAAAAACAGCGAACCGTTACCAAACGATGTACAGCCTTTTACGCACTTACCGCAACCATTACAAAGACTTTCATCAATGGTGTACTCAAAATAAGGTTCCTCCACAAACTTTCGGCTAATGGCGCCCGTTGGGCACATCATATTCTCAGCCGCGGTATTCAAATCCTTTACACTTGGACGATAGTAACCGCCACACAAGTCGCAGTAACCGCACACCTTATTGGCATGGAAACACTTGACTGCCGATACCG
>JAZQPA010000173.1:0-5462 GCA_045628125.1 Bacteroidaceae bacterium | reverse complement strand
GGTTCGACTCCCTCCAGCTCCACTCCATAATAAAAAGCCTGCTGATTTTCAGCAGGCTTTTTGTTTCTCTGGGTCCTGTCCCATTTGCAGTTTTTTCACAAGTCGGATCGTAGCCATGTGTTCTGTGAGCCAAGGAGTTGGTGCCCATTGTTGTCTTCCTAAGACCGCTTGGCCTCCGACTTGGTTCGACTCCCTCCAGCTCCACTCCATAATAAAAAGCCTGCTGATTTTCAGCAGGCTTTTTGTTTCTCTGGGTCCTGTCCCATTTGCAGTTTTTTCACCAGCCACTTACTCGTAGTAGCATTGATGCAAAGCGTAAGTGTGATAACACCAGCCGTATAGATAAGAATTGAATCGCGCGGATGCTGAGGAATATCCATATTGTAGCTCACCATAAGTGCCATACTCATACTGAGTGCACCACGAAGGCCGCCCCAACCCAAAACTATGGCTTCACGTAGACTAAGACCGTAGCCCTTTCGTTTGAGGATTGGATAAAGCAGTCCAATCATGATGAAACGTATGATGTTAAGGCCCACATAGACAAGAACGGCATAAAGAACTCTGGTCCATGTAAGATCAACCTTTGTGGCAATGAGAATACCTACCATGAGGAAGATCAATGTATTGGCTACATATGCAAGAAGAGACCAGAACTTCTCCATATCTTTATTGGTAGATTCGCTAAGGCTGGGTCGCCCACTTTGTGCAAAATAATGTCCGAATACCACCAGCGCTATGACGCCTGAAACTTCCAAAAGACTTTGTGCAATCATAAATGTAGCATATGCAGCCACCACTACCACACAAATCTGCAGCATTTCATCCTTGAGAAGCTTAACGGATTTCAATGTCAGCCTGTAAACGATATAACCGATGATGAAGCTTGCCAATATCACCCAACCAAAATAGATTACAGGATTGCCGACTCCCCCTTTAGCGATAAAATGAGAATAGAACATCATGAAGCACACCAGACCCGAGGCATCGTTGAGAAGCGATTCGCCATCTACCAGTGTTGAGAATTTCTTGCTGGTTCCTAATTCCTGGAGCAGAGCCACAACTGCCACAGGGTCGGTAGCTGAAATCAGACCACCAAACATCAATGCAAATATCCACATGTCTGAGTTGTATTCGCCAGACAAATGAAGCAAACCCATAACCAGACATGCCGTAAGTAACATGCATATAACCAATCCGGGGCCAGCCAATAAGGTAGAGTTGAAAAATGTCTTATTGAAGGTTGTCAAATCCATCTCGTATGCCGCATCAAACACCAAGATAGGAAGGAATACGTACAGGATGAAATCCGGATCCATACTAAAGACCATATCAACACCTTTGGTGAAGTAGGTATCCTCTCCGAACAGTTCAACTTGGGAGCAAAGACCAATGGCAATTCCGATAGCAAAAAGGGTAACTGTGTAAGGAAGAGGGTTGTATTTTCCCAATGCCTTTACTACAACTCCTATCAGGAGCCCCATCATAACCATTAAGATATGTGTCAGCATACGTGTTACATTTTACTGAATGATTTACAAATCGTTACTCATTACGATGATCTATCGTTTTGTATCCGGAAAAACGTTTTTTTGGGAAAACGAAACTGCTGTCGCTTACATTTCCACTTTTAAAATTAGTAATCTTGATAGTGGCATGCATAAAAGCCACCTTTACAGTAAGACTTACCGGATGAAGATTGGATTTCTTTACCAAAATCTTGGCCTCACGCACTCCAAAGAACTTGGCATTGGGAACCTTGGCTGTAATTTCATAACAGTCATCCTTGGTGATGTAGCTATACTCGAACTTATTTATGTCATAGTTGAACTTGGACAAGTACTTGTCTCTGTTCTCGTCATCGGAACGATAGATATTCACTTCCTGTTTCTTTTTGTCAGCCTTGTATACTATCGTGCCGTTATCCCAGGAAGCCATGCGGCTTTCTTCAAAATACGACTTCTTCCCTTTATATATAATGTCACCCTCTGTCTTGTAAATACCAACGATATTCACAGAATAATGAAATGAAGAGCCCTGAGGTCCCATAACCTGCTCATAGGCCTTGGTAAACAGTTCCTGGGCCTTCTTGTCACTCCCACCGGCTGCAAAGCAGGGCTGTGCTGCAATCAACAGGAAGGAAACCAGTAATGAGATATAGGTTTTAATGGTCATGATTACAATGCAGGATAAACATGTTCCCAAACGGCATCCAGAATACCCTGGGTATTATTAGCATGTGCGGTGATAGCCACAACAGCATTCTTCTCCGGGATGACGATAACAAACTGTCCCCAAGCGCCATCAATACGGTAAGCTGGCAACTCACATTTCCACATCTGGTAACCGTAACCGGCTGTCCAGTCGTGGGAACCGCTCTGTCCCTTGGTTATCTGAACGGACATCGCCTCGTCAAACCATTCACTGTTCAGCAGCTGCTTGCCCTTCCACATGCCCTTATCCAACATGAACTGACCCATCTTGGCCAAAGACTCGCTCTGCAGGTACAAGCCCCAACCGCCAGAATTGACTCCTTCGGCCGATTCCTGCCAAATATGGTTCTTTATGCCCAGTGGAGTGAACAGTTTCTCAGACAGATAATCCTCCAGCTTACGGCCAGTCACCTTTGTAATAATAGCAGACAGCAGATAGGTGTTCATGCTATTGTACTGAAAACGCTCACCCGGCATAAAATGCAATGGGGTATTCAGGGTTTTCTCGGTAGGATTCTGCAGAATCAATGCACGGGTATCGGAGATATAATCGCCATTGAATCCGGATGACATGGTTAGCAGATGCTTAATGGTCATACTCTTCAAAGAATCTGAAGGTTCCTTATGGAAAATCTCTGGTTCAAAGAAACTTACCACCTTATCATCCACCGTCAGCAACCCGTCCTGAACAGCAAATCCTATGGCAGTGGCGGTAAATGTCTTGCTGGCCGACCACAGCACATGCAGTTCATCTGGGGTATGACCGGTATCGTACCGCTGATATATCACTTCACCATCTTTCAGAACAACCATGCTATGCAGTTCATCCACAACGTGCGACTCTGTCACCTGAAAGACCTTATCAAACGAAGAGGTATCGACTGTAGTACTTTGTGCCACTGGAAGGGCATTTGGATCGGTATTTCCTGAACAGGCACACAAGAATGCAATGGCTAATGCCGGTAATAGTCTTTTCATCATAGTCAGTGTTTTTTGTTTCCGCATGTAAAGGTAAACATTTTCCCCGGTATTGAAGAATAATTATGCCGTAAAAATAAAAGGCCTGCCATTGGGCAAGCCTTTATTCATTTATAATACTTTCTCGATGGCTGGAGCCAACTCGCTAAAATCTGCCGTAGGCTCAAAGCGCTGAATCACATTTCCGTTGCGGTCGATGAGGAACTTGGTAAAGTTCCACTTGATATCCGGTTTCTTCTCATAATCCGGATCGTTCTTACGGAACATGTTATCCAGAATGCTGGTAAGACGGTGAGCAGGATTAAATCCGGCAAAGCCCTTCTGCGACTTCAGCCAGGTGTAAAGTGGAATCTCATTCTCGCCATTCACATCAATCTTATGGAAACGAGGGAACTCGGTACCGAAACGCAGGGTGCAGAAGGTCTCAATCTCCTCGTCTGTACCTGGAGCCTGACCACCGAACTGGTTGCATGGGAAATCCAATACGGTGAAACCCTTGTCGCGATAAGCATCGTACAGGGAATCCAGATCAGCATACTGAGGAGTAAATCCACACTCGGTAGCGGTGTTCACCACCAAGATAACCTGACCCTTGAAATCGGCCAGAGACTGTGACTTTCCCTGATTGTCAGTAACGGTAAAGTCGTAAATTGTGTTTTGTGCCATTGCGCAAACAGTTGTTGTTGCCAGAAGCAACAGGGTAAATAATCGTTTCATCTCTTCTATCTTTTCTTATTTTTTATGTCATTCATCGCAACTATCAATTTATCCAGCATAGGAGCCATTTCAGCCAGATCGGCCACTTCCAGTCCTTCCTGCGCCATCTCTGTGACCATGCAACCGGGAATCTCCTTTGCCTGTTCTTCCAACTGGCGGCCTTTTTTGGTCAGTGAGACAATCTTCTGTCGGGAATCCACCGCACTAGCGGTACGTACTATCAGCCCCTCGCGCTCCATCCGCTGAAGCAATGGGGTTACCGTATTGGTTTCTAATTGAACCTGCTCAGTTATATCGCTCACGATACGATTGTCATGTTCCCACAGTACCATCAGCACCAGATATTGAGGATAGGTTATACCCATCTTGTCAAACCAAGGCTTATAACACTGTTGTACAAGTCTTGACGCTGTATACAAGCGAAAACAAAGCTGGGCATCAAGTTTTAGTTGATCGTATGCCATAATTCATTTTTCCTTTACGGATGCAAATGTATAGGTTTTATTTATATCGCATACGATATTTATGTTAAAAGTCTCAAAAATCAGCAACAGCCCCTATATTTACCCTAGAATAATAGAGGATATGGATTGGGATAGTTGTAAATTTTGCTTACCTTTGCAGTGTATTTAGGACAATCTCAATACAGAAATGGAATTATTAATCAGGTTATTTGTCTGGCTGAGCCGATGGGCCAAGGTATTATCCCGTTTGGGGATAGTACGTTATGACCGTTGGGCACCGGGAAAGAAACTGAAAATTCTGTTGGTTGGATACAACGGAGCCCGCAATACGGGAGCCGATGCCCGGGTGGTTGCCCTGGTGGACCAGTTGAAAGAGGAGTTTGGAGCGGAGAAGATTGAACTGACAGTCATGACACTGAATCCGGAACTGACTCAAGGCTATTTCCCGGAGGATGTTCGTATCCTGCCCTTTCCTACCTTTTTCTGTTGGGCGCTGTTCCGTGCCGCATCCTCACATCATGCGGCCATACTCTGTGAAGGTTCTACCCTAACTCACACGTTTGCCGATGTGCTATCAATGTTCTTCTGTCAGGCAGCAGGTATTATGAAACGCCAAGGAAAGCCGTGCATTGCCTATGGCTCGGATGTCACCTTACTGAAACCAACTTTGGCCAAACTGAGCAAAGAAATGTGTCAGGATACGCATTTCATAGCCCGAAGCCAACAGGCACTGGTCAACCTTCAGCAAATGGGATTTAAATGTCATCTGGGAACAGATACTGCCTGGACTTTTCAAGTGCCTGACGTGCTGGACAACGGTCGCCAGTTGCTGATGAGTCAGGGATGGGACGGACACAGCCCAGTGTTAGGCGTAGCAGTCATCAACCCGTTCTGCTGGCCGGTACGTCCTTCTGTGGGACGCTGGATAGAGGCCATGCTGACAGGTAATCGGTCATTACAGTATGACAACATCTTCTTTTTCAGCGATTCAGAAGAGCGAAGAGCAAAATATCGCCGTTACTTGAGTGAGTTTGCCAAAGTGATAAATGCCTACAGGCAAGAGCATCAGGCTTTTGTAGTCATCATCGGC
>JAZQPA010000172.1:0-5702 GCA_045628125.1 Bacteroidaceae bacterium | reverse complement strand
TCCAGCTGATTCCATGCCACCACATGACCCGCTTTAGCCCAAACCTCGTCCTTCTTCAGGGTTGAGGTCAATGTCAGACGGTATTCCTTACCCGGAACAACAGCCGGTTTGGTGAATGGAATACGGATGGAAGATGTGCCCTGAGGCTGAGCCTGAAGCTGAACATCACCCTCCTGCAAAACATCACCATCACACATCAGTTGCCAGTGGGTTTGATAAGCAGACAAATCAGCAAAATACTGTCTGTTAGTTACTTTCACCTCGCCCTTTTCTGCATTCAACCATTCCAGACTGATAGGTTGTGTGGTCCACTTAATCTGCAGCATCTCAGGCTGAACGGTTCTGTCTGGCCAGATACTGCCATAGGTTCGCATAGCAGAACTGTAAGAGAAGTACTTGCCCTCATCGCCATTGCCATCGAAAGTCAGGTACAGCACAGCCTCTTCAGGTGTGCCCTTGCCATCCTCAAGACACTTATTATATATAGCCACATTGTCCATCTGTGCATCGGCCGTATAGATGGTTTGCGGCTCCATTCCGTGTGTTCCTCCAATACGGCCCAGATTGATGGCGAATGGGAAATTGCTGATTACTCCGTTCTCCTGGCTAGTAGAACCACCTCTCAGCAGAGCGAAACCGTTGACTCTGGTATTACCCTGAGCCTCGGTAGATTCTGTTCCGCCCAACTTACCATCGATATACAGACGCATCAGTTTACCGTCCCATGAGGCGGTTACATGATGCCAGTTGTTCTTCCAGTTGTCTGGCAAATCTACTTCCAGCTTATGCGCTTTTCCGGTGTGCAGATAGAACTGAAGCTTCTTGTCGTTTGGCTGAATAACGCCAAACTGGTCGGCACCTTTGGTCACATAAGGACTGCCGTTATGGATACCCGCCAATTCGCCTGGTTTCACGTCAAAGCTGATAGTCAATGCGTTACCGTTCAGTTCCACATTATCCTGACGGTAAACCTCAACCCATTCGTCGTGACCGTTCAGGTTCAATACACCATTCTTTACGCTGGCGTTACCCAACAGATGGGTAGGTGTATTATAAGGTGAACTGTCCTTCAAAGGACGGATATGCTCCGTAATACCAGGACTGACAAAATCCCACAAAGCACCACCCATCAGACGAGGATGCTTACGGATCACATCCCAATACTCATCCATACCGCCACCGGCATTTCCGGCTACTGACAGGTACTCATCCATGAATGAAGGACGTCCATCCTCCGATTCCGGAATCATAGCGGTTGACACTTCCAGCTCGAATGGAGTAGGGTAACGCGGACCGATGATGTCCTCTGCCGGATGAGAATAAGCATTGCCGCCATACATGAAATAACGGGTAGGATCATATTTCTTGCCCTCCTTTACCACCTCGGTAATGTTAGGTCCCTCGCCACTCTCGTTCCCGGCACTCCAGAACAGGATACTTGGGTGATTACGGTCACGCAGCACCATCTGGCGTACACGCTCCTGATACATCGGGATGAAACGCTCGTCAAATGAGATTCTCTCGGTAGCATGAGCCTCTACACCAGCCTCGTCAATGATATAAAGACCATACTCATCGGCCAGTTCCAGGTACTTGTTGGTAGGAGGATAATGCGAGGTGCGCACCGAATTGATGTTATGCTGTTTCAGGATTTCCATATCCTTACGGATGGTAGCCTCGTCCATCATATGACCCTGATCAGGATGCTGCATGTGCGAGTTGAACGCATTCACCTTAATAGGCTGTCCGTTGAGGAAGAAAGTCTGATTACGAATCTCGGTTTTCTTGAATCCGATTCGGCTGTCAATCTTCTGCTTAACCTTTCCCTGTTCATCCAGCAGTTCAAGTTTCAATCCGTACAGAACCGGAGTCTCTGCAGTCCACTTTTCCGGATTGGCAACCGGGGTAGAAAGCTTCAATGACTGCTTTCCTGCACCATTCATTGTAAAGGTCTGTGAGGTCATTTCCTTCATGACTTTTCCCTGAGGATTCAGCAATGTGGCACGTACCTGATGAGCCCCCGAAGTACCGGCATAACTCTTCACATCCACAGCCACATTCAGGGTAGCATCCCGATACTGAGCATCCAGATCGGTAGTGGCAAACCAGTCGAACAGGCGGGTCTTTGGAGTGGCATAAAGTGTCACATCATCAAAGATTCCGGCCAGACGCCAGTAGTCCTGAGCCTCCATATAATAGCCATCGCTATATTTCACCACATGAACCGCAATGGTGTTCTTTCCGGGTTTCAGGTAAGATGTAACATCGTATTCTGCAGGTTCCTGACCGCCTTCATTGTAACCCACTTCCTGTCCGTTGATCCAGATAAAGGAAGCCGATTGCGCCTTTTCCAGACGCAGGAAAATCTGCTGTCCCTTCCAATCGGATGGTACGGTAAACGAGCGTCGATAAGCGCCTGTAGGATTGTATTCACGGGGAACCTTTGGCGGATCAGCCTTGAAAGGAGCGGCCACGTTTCGGAACAGCGCATCGCCAAACCCCTGCATCTCCCAGTTGCTTGGCACCTGAATGTTACTCCATTTGCTGTCATTAAATCCGGTCTTAAAGAATCCCGAAGGAACACCCTCGGGTGTATTGGCAAAGAAGAATTTCCATCGGCCGTTCAGCGAAAGCTGTTTCTCGGCCTGATAATAGGCATGACCCTCTTCCTGGTTCTGTTCAAAAACGTTCAGATTCTCGATAAAATCATAGATATGATCCATGTATCCACTCTGATTCTGGGCATGTAAAACCATAGGGTTGCAGCACAGTCCAGCGGCAAAAAGAAGGGGTAAAGTGTGTTTCATTCTTGAGATAGATTAATTACGACACAAAAATAACTAAAAAAGCTAACAAAAATCATGACCGTACATAAAAAAAGAGTAAATTTGTACACATAAATAGATATATAAGGTGAATTATGAATAAAATTTTTTGTCTTTTACTTTCTGTATTGAGTTTCCTTCCTGTAATGGCGCAGGAGGAAGGTGTGCCTTTCAATGGCCTGCTGCTGCAGTTCGATGGCACTCCACTGAACAAACGTGTAAAAGTATGGGTAAAATCCGATAAGACCTATGCCACATCGGACAAGAAAGGCCGCTTTGGTCTGACCAATGTGCAGCCTACAGATACCATCAAGTTTTTATATGCCAAGCGTTACTATGCTGTTCCTGTAGAGGGACGCAAGAGTATCCGTATCCGTCTGGCCGATTCGTTCATCCAGGAGGTGACAGAGTCGCAGGAGCTGGTGGATCTGGGTTTCGGTTATGTGAAGCGCAGAGAGTTTACCGGTTCCAGCAGCCGTCTGAGTGGTGAGGAGTTCCGCAGACAGGGATACACCCAGCTGTCCAAGGCGCTTCAGGGACGTGTTCCTGGTCTGAATATGGGTAACGGTTACAACGGTGGAAACATGACCATCCGTGGTATAACCAGTATTTATGGCGATTCCAAGCCGCTGATTCTGATGGATGGTACTGAGATTGCTGATCTGGACGATTGCCCAATCCAGAATGTGGATTATGTGGAGGTGCTGAAGGATTCCAACATGTATGGTGTGCGTGGTGCCAATGGTGTAATCTTAATCACCACATTGAAAGGTAATAACAAATAAGTTTTTAGGATAAAGTTTTCAAAAGATTATTAGGGTAAAAAATGAATTGGTTAATTGAGTTATTTACAGATACAGGCTCCATAGCGCATATCCTGATCATCTATGCCATGGTGATAGGATTGGGAGTCTGGTTGGGAAAGCGGAAGTTTTTCGGTATTTCCCTGGGCGTAACATTTGCCTTGTTTGTGGGCATTGCGTGTGGTCATTTCGGACTGACCGTACCGGCAGAGACCATTGTGGTGGTACAGAATTTCGGTCTTACCATCTTTGTAACCTGTATCGGTCTGCAGGTGGGTCCATCGTTCTTCAGTTCCCTGAAGTCGGGTGGTGTAAAGCTGAATCTGATGGCTATCAGCGTTATCGCATTGAACCTCATCATCATGTTCGTGCTGTATTACCTGCTGTTTGATACCGATGATCCTTCTACTTTGCCTATGATGGTAGGCTCTTTGTGTGGCGCCATCATGAACACTCCTGCATTGGGTGCGGCTACCGAGGCCCTATCGGAAGTGTGGAACAACGGACTGGACATGCCGCAGATAGCCAACGGTTATGCGTGTGCTTATCCGATGGGTGTTTTGGGTTCCATTATGGGAATCATTCTGGTGCGCATGCTTTGCAAGGTGAATATTGAGAAGGAGAAGGAAAAGATACAGCAGGAGGAGAATGCCAATCCGCGCAGAACGCCATACCGCATTACGCTGGAAATGGCCAATTCGGCTTTGGATGGTAAGACCCTGCTGAGTGTCAAGGAGATGGTGGGACGTGATTTTGTGGTGTCCCGTATCAGCCAGAACGGTCATGTCAGCATTCCTACCCGTGATACCGTATTTCATATGGGCGATCAGATTTTCCTGAACTGTGCCCAGACCGATGCCGAGGCTATCATCGCCTTTATCGGACATGCCGTTGATGTGAACTGGGAAAAGCAGGACCGCCCGATGGTGTCCCGCAGAATTCTGGTTACACAGCCTAATATCGATGGAAAAACCATCGGTTCGCTGCACTTCAGCAGTATGCATGGTGTGACCGTAACCCGTGTGAACCGTGCCGGATTGGACCTGTTTGCCAGTCTTCGTTTGCGTCTGCAGTTGGGCGATAAGGTGATGGTGGTAGGTCCTGAAGATGCTGTTCAGCGTGTGGAGGCCCGCTTGGGTAATTCCCTGAAGCGACTGGATACGCCGAATCTGCTGACCATCTTTGTGGGCATCTTCTTAGGTATCATCTTAGGAAGTCTGCCCTTGCAGTTCCCTGGAGTGCCAACACCTATCAAGTTGGGTTTGGCCGGTGGTCCGCTGATTATCGCCATTCTGTTTGGTGCATTCGGTTACCGCCTGAAGCTGACCACCTACACCACAGCCAGCGCCAATCTGATGCTTCGCGAGATAGGTCTGGCGTTGTTCCTGGCCAGTGTGGGCATTAAGGCTGGAGGCAGTTTCGTGGATACCTTATTGGCTGGTGACGGATTCCTGTACATGATATGTGGAGCTGTTATCTCCATCCTTCCATTGGTGATTGTGGGAAGTGTGGCTCTGTTGAGATTCAAGTTCAATTACCTGACTATCATGGGTATGCTGTCAGGAAGTTGCACCAATCCTTCCGCTTTGGCATTCAGTAACCAGATTGCCGGAAGCGATGCTCCTGCAGTAGCGTATTCTACGGTTTATCCGTTGACTATGTTCCTGAGAATTGTAACTGCTGAACTGATTGTACTTTTCTTGTGCTAAACAGTTGAACAATTGACAATTGACAATTGAGAATTGACAATTTATTAATATTTAGAATATGAAAAAGATTTTTGTAGCAATGAGCGCCTTATTGGCAGCTGTTCTGGTAAGCTGCACCTCAGCTCCTGCACCACAGGCAGAGGAGACCAAGGCAGACGATACCAATGTGGTAATAGAGCTGATGAAGAGCCGCAGAAGTATCCGTAACTATCAGGATCGTCCTGTAAACCGTGACACAATGCAGATTATCATGGATTGCGGTATTCTGGCACCAAACGGAATGAACAAGCAGTCATACGAGGTACGTGTACTGGATAATCCTGAGACCATCGCACAGTTGACCGAGCTGTACAAGGCCGAGAATC
>JAZQPA010000171.1:0-18793 GCA_045628125.1 Bacteroidaceae bacterium | reverse complement strand
GCCAATTATCTGCTGGCACAGAAGTATATTGCCATGATGCAAGATCTGGCTGATGGTGAAAAGACAAAGACCGTTTACCTGCCTTACGAGGCAACCAACCTGTTGGGAAGTATTGGTGGAATCAAGGATTTATTTAAAGAGAATAATTAAAATATCTTTTTAATATAGTTATTTATAACATAGGGGCTGCAAATTGCAGCCCCTATGTTATTATTTCAATATATTTTTCAGTATTTTAACTGCCTCTCCAGTAGAAGAAACATCCTTAACTAACAACCGGCGTTTTCCTTTTACTTCACCCAATTCGCATCGTCTCAGATTATTCTTATCCATAGCATACTGGATACACTTATCAAACATCTCGCTCTGATAGAAGGCGCTCTCCGGATTGCTCACAAAATAAAGCATCATTCTTCCGCTCTTCAGTACAGCCTTCTCCATTCCTAACGTCTTAGCCATACGCTTCAATGGAACAACATTCAGCAGTTCCTCTCCTTCCTTAGGCACAGGACCAAAACGGTCTTCCAGGCGTTTGCGGTAAGCCTCCAGTTCTTCGTCTGTAACCAGATTATCCAACTCACGATACAGCAGCATTCGCTCACTGCTACTTGGTACATAACGGTCGGGGAACAGCATTTCCAAATCGCTTTCCAATGTTACCTCATCTACAAATTCATCACCGGTAACCTGGTTGCCCTGCTTCATCTCCTCTTCATACAAATCTGCAAATTCATCGTTCTTCAACTCTTTCACAGCCTCATTAAGAATCTTCTGATAAGTCTCATAACCCAGGTCGGCAATGAATCCGCTCTGTTCTGCTCCCAACATGTTTCCGGCACCACGGATGTCCAAATCCTGCATGGCAATATGAATGCCACTTCCTAAATCCGAGAAGTTCTCGATAGCCTGCAAACGACGGCGGGCATCCGGAGTAAGAGACGATAATGGAGGAGCCAGCAGGTAACAGAACGCCTTGCGGTTGCTTCGTCCCACACGGCCACGCATCTGGTGCAGGTCACTCAATCCGAAATTCTGTGCTGAATTAATAATGATGGTATTAGCATTCGGAATATCGATACCGCTTTCTATAATAGTGGTACTGAGCAACACATCATATTCATAGTTCACAAAATCAGTCAGCAGTTTCTCCAACTGTTCCGGATTCATCTGTCCGTGTCCCACAGCCACACGGCAATCAGGCACATACTTATGAATCAGATTCTCCAGATCAATCAGGTTACTGATACGGTTATTCACCATAAACACCTGTCCGTTTCGGCTCATCTCAAAGTTGATAGCCTCAGCAATAATCTCACCGTTAAAAGTGTGAATCTCAGTTTGTATAGGATAGCGGTTGGGAGGAGGAGTCTGAATGACAGACAAATCGCGTGCACCCATCAGCGAGAACTGCAGCGTTCGGGGAATAGGTGTAGCCGTCATGGTCAGTGTATCCACATTCACTCTCATCTGGCGGAGTTTCTCCTTGGTAGCCACACCAAATTTCTGTTCCTCGTCGATAATAAGCAAGCCCAAGTCCTTGAACTTCACGTTCTTGCCAATCAGCTTATGGGTACCGATTACAATATTCAGTTCACCACTTTCCAATTCCTTAAGTACTGTAGATGTCTGCTTGGCAGAACGTGCACGGCTCAGATAATCCACCTTTACTGGGAAATCCTTCAAACGGCTCTTGAATGTCTGATAATGCTGGAAAGCCAGCACGGTGGTAGGCACCAACACTGCCACCTGTTTATTATCACAAGCAGCCTTGAATGCCGCACGTACAGCCACCTCGGTCTTACCGAATCCTACATCACCACACACCAGACGGTCCATTGGACGCGCTTCCTCCATGTCACGCTTCACATCAATGGTAGCTTTCAACTGGTCAGGTGTATCCTCATAAAGGAAACTGGCTTCCAACTCATGCTGCATGAAATTGTCAGGAGAGAAACTGAAACCTTTCTCCTTTCTGCGCAGAGAATACAAGCGAATCAGATCTCGGGCAATATCCTTAATCTTGGTCTTGGTCTTATCCTTAAGGCGTTCCCAAGCACCTGAGCCTAATTTATTAACACGTGGAGGCTCGCCTTCCTTACCTTTATATTTAGAAACCTTATGAAGGGCATGGATAGATACATAAACCGTATCGTCACCATGATAGACAATCTTGATGGCTTCCTGAGTAGTGCCTCCATTCGGAATGCGCACCAATCCGGCAAAACGCCCCACGCCATGATCCACATGAACCACAAAATCACCAATTTCAAACTGACTCAGTTCCTTCAAGGTAAGTGCAACCTTTCCACTCCGTGCCTTTTCACTACGGAGATTATACTTATGGAAACGGTCAAATATCTGATGGTCAGTAAATATACATACCTTCAGGTCGTTATCCACAAAGCCCTCGTGAACCGTTTTGTTTACAGGAGTGAACACGATTCCCTGTTCCTCACCATCAAAAATCTGACGGCCATTCTCCTCATTTTTCTCTTCGAAGATGGCTTTCAGGCGATCGTTCTGCTTAGCACTATCGGCCAGTATATAAATTTTGTATCCGTTTTCCAGAAAATCAGAGAACGAGTTGCAAACCAGATCGAAATTCTTGTGATACAGTGGTTGTGGTGATATACTGAAACGCAATACAGCCTCGGCACTGCCGGTGGAAAGTTTTCCAAACTCCAACTTACGTAAACCAATGGCATCTTTGGCAAAACGCTCCCCATCAATCAGCATCAGTTCACGAACCAGATCATTTTTATTCTCCTCACCTTCCAGATACGCTTTATTTGAAAAGCCTGTGTCATAAACAGATTGAACACACTCATAAACATAGGTGTAATCGCGCATTGCCAAAATGGTTTCCTGAGGAAGGAAAGAGAAGAATGACACGCGACTGCCCTGCATGGAACTCAGTTCAGGCAGGATACTGATGCTTTCACGCTTCTCAACAGACAACTGGCTCTGCACCTCGAAAGTACGGATACTGTCCACCTCATCGCCAAAGAAATCGATTCGGTATGGCAATTCACTGGAAAAAGAGAAAACATCCAGAATACTGCCACGCAAGGCATACTGTCCCGGTTCATACACATAATCGTGACGCTGGAATCCATACTCATGCAAGGTTTTAGTCAGTTCAATAATATCATATTCCTTGCCCTGAGTTACCACCAGTGTACGGTCATCCAGTGTCTGCATGTTCACCACCTGTTCGGCTACTGCCTCTGGAAAAGTCACCACATAAGGCAGATTGTCCTTTCGTGCAAAACGGTTCAGAACCTCGGTTCGAAGAATCTCATTGGCAGCATCACGCTGACCGTATTTGATTGCCCTTCTGAAAGATGAAGGGAAAAACAAGACCTGTTCCTCGCCCAAGACCTGAGTAAGATCATGGTAAAAATAACCCGCCTCCTCGGCATCATTCAGAATGAAGACAATGGGATTGGAGCAGGAGTGACGGACACTGGCAAAGAAGAGAGGAGTGGCGGAAGCGCACACGCCCTCGAGAAAAATCTTTTTTGCAGAAGATTTTCCTAATGCGGATGCCAAGGCCTTGACCTGCGGATGGCGAAGAAACAGACTTTGCAGTTCTGTTATTTCCATTACTAAAAATTACTTACAGGCTGCAAAGGTAGCATAAAAAAATTAAAGGCGGGGAAAACCCCGCCTTTAATTTTTATTTGAACAACTTAGGAGCGTAATCACTCAGATAAATACGCCAGTTGCGCCAGATGTGGCCGCCATCTGTTTCCTTGTATTCAAATGGGTAGTTATGCTCAGTCAGATAAGCACGCAGCTGATCTACACCCTGCTTAACGAAGTCGGTCTTACCGCAAGCGATATAGTACAAAGCTGGTTTCTTGGCAAACTGAGTAGCCATCTGTGAGTCGAAATTGCTATAAACAGGACTTGACTGGTTGCCCATGCCACCATCACCTACCATTGCACCAGAGAACAGACCTACATAATTGAACATATCTGGATAGTACTTAGAGATGTTCTCAGAATGGAAGCTACCCATTGACAAACCTGCGATAGCACGGTTCTTCTTGTCAGCCTTTACACGATAAGTCTTCTCGATGAAACTTACGATTTCAGGGAATGACAGCTCGAAAGCAGCTGGTTTCACGTTCTGTGTGCCTGCACCACCCATAGTAGGAGGAACCATACCACGTGGAGACTCACCAGCAGCTGCATCCTGCCATGCATTACCGTTGGTCATAACCACGATCATTGGCTCTGCCTTACCAGTTGCAATCAGGTTATCCAGAATCTGAGCGGTACGACCCAAAGCAATCCATGCCTCTTCATCGCCACCAGCACCATGCAACAGATAGAATACTGGATACTTCTGCTTGCTGGTCTCATAACCTGCTGGAGTATAAACAGTAAGACGACGGTTCATATTCAGTGAAGGGCTGTTGTACCAAGTACGGCTAACAGTACCGTGAGGAACATCATTTACGCTATAGATATCACCCTTATCACCCTTATTCTTTGATACGATGAAGATATTGGTAACACTTGCCACATCACGGTTCATATACACGTTTGCAGGGTCCATAACCTTCAAACCATCAACGATAAAAGAATAGCTGTACAATTCTGGATCCAATGGTTTCTCGGTGGTATACTCCCAAACGCCATCTTTACCCTCTTTCAGGTTTGCGACACCTGGAGCCTCCATCTTCATATTACGGCCAGGAACATCCACCAAAGTAGCAGGCAAGAAATCACCGGTAACCTGTACTGTTACAGCCTTAGGAGCCTTGAAACGGAAAGTAACTGTGTTGTCAGGATGGATGTCTGGAGAGACAACGGTCTCACCACTCCACAGAGCCTGCTGTGCATTGGCAGCAAGGCTGAAGCATGCAGCAACAGCTGCCATCAAGAACTTTTTCATAGTTTTCTTTATTATTAATATTATGTAGAAGGAAGACAACAGCCTTCCTTCTATTTGGAATTATTATTACTTATTAGCAGGAACATCCATGGTTGGCTTCAAAACATCGTGGCACTGAACTGATTCAGCCTTAGCCAGTTTGTATGTAGCGGTTGCACGAGTATCCTCAACGTTAGCAGAGAAGTTCAAAGTGTAGTTACCAGCAGCGGTCTCCCATGACTGGGTGTTCTCATTGTAAGATGCCAGATCATAGTTAGAAACCTTGAAGGTCAGTACCTGGCTTTCACCTGGCTTCAACTCCTTGGTCTTTGCAAATGACTTCAACTCCTGAGCAGGTTTCTCCAAACCACCTGCAGGTGCAGAAACATACAGCTGAGCTGCTTCCTTACCAGCAACAGAACCGGTATTGGTTACAGTAATGGTTGCCTCGAAACCGTCCTTGGTTGGCTTAACAGTTGGCTTGCTGTAAGAGAATGTAGTATAGCTCAAACCGAAACCGAATGGATATGAAACATTTACACCAGCGGTATTGAAATAACGGTAACCCACATTGATACCCTCCTCATGCAGAGTATAGTCAGTATTCTTAACTGGACCACGAGCGCGGAAGAAACCACCAGCAGCATTTGTCTGCTCTACATTAGGATAGTTCTTTGAAGAAGGAACATCGGTCAAAGCGATTGGGAATGTCAAGGTCAGCTTACCTGAAGGACTAACCTTACCGGTCAGAACGTCAGCTACTGAGTTACCACCTTCCTGACCTGGCTGCCATGCCATCAGAATAGCATCTGGCAAGTTTTTCCAAGAAGCAGTCTCGATAGCGTTACCCATGTTCATGATAACTACAACCTTCTTGCCCTGCATATGGAATGCATCGCAAACATCGTTCAGCATCTGACGCTCCTGATCGGTCAAGTTGAAGTCGTTGGCAATCTGACGGTCACGACCCTCACCAGCCTGACGGCCGATGGTTACCAGAGCGATATCAGCATTCTGTGCCTGCTTGTTGATAGCCTGACGGGTGATAGGCATTTCTGGCAGAGGAGCCTTACCCCAACTGAAACCGGTACGCATGGTCTCAGCGGCAGTCTTAGCCTCCTGATATGACTTGTAGTTGGTATACAATGCCTTCAGGTCCTCTGGAACCTGCAAACCAGCATTGGTCAGACCGGTCATCAGATCTACGGTATATGCCTTATTTACGTCACCAGAACCGGTACCACCAGCGATGAAGTCGTAAGAAGTCAAACCGAATACGGCTGCAGTCTTAATGTTCTTCAAAGGCAGAGTATTGTTATCGTTCTTCAGCAATACCATACCTTCAGTTGCACTCTGACGGGTAACAGCTGCATGAGCCTTCAAATCAGGTTTGTTAGTGAACTTGTAACCCTTGAAACGTGGAGTCCAGGTGATGTACTCCAGGATACGCTTAACACAAATATCCAACTCGCTCTCTGGAAGAGTGCCATCCTTAACCTTTGCAACGATATCCTCAATCTGTGCAGGGCTACCTGGCTCCATCAGGTCGTTACCTGCGTGGATCTGTGCTGCGGTGTTACGCATACCAGTCCAGTCGGTCATTACGATACCCTTGAAACCCCACTCGTCACGCAGGATAGTGGTCAGCAAACCATAGCTCTCCTGAGTAAACTCGCCGTTCAACTTGTTGTAAGAAGACATTACAGTCCAAGGATTTGCCTCCTTTACTGCAATCTCGAAACCTTTCAGGTAGATTTCGCGCAAAGCACGCTGGCTTACGATTTCATCTACACCGGTACGGTTTGTTTCCTGACTGTTTACCGCGAAGTGCTTGATAGAAGTACCAACACCCTGGCTCTGAATACCACGGGTATAAGCAGCAGCAATCTTACCGGTCAACAATGGGTCCTCTGAGTAGTACTCAAAGTTACGGCCACACAGTGGAGAACGATGGATACACATACCCGGTGCCAACAACACGTCGCAACCATACTCCAGAACCTCGTTACCGATTGACTGACCTACACTTTCAATCAATTCCTGATTCCAGGAAGAAGCCAGACAGATACCAACAGGGAAACCTGTTGCATAATAGGTGTTAGTGTCATTAGGACGGGTAGCACTGATACGAACACCGGCAGGGCCATCAGTCAATACGGTTACAGGAATACCCAGACGTTCGATAGCGTAAGTGTTACCAGCAGCACCTGGTACCAACTCAGAGTGTGAACCCAACATACCGTTCTGGTTGCCACCTACAGCACCCTGACGACTGAAACCAACACACAGAGTAGCCTTTTCCTGCAAGGTCATAGCCTTCAGTACTTCGTCTACATTGTTTGCCTGCAGTTTCTGGGCCTGTGCCGTAAAGGCACTCATAGCCAGCACTGCAGTGACGAAAAGTTTTGTGAATCTCATGTTTTTTATTAAATAATGATGAATAATTTTCCTTACTGGTTACAAATTTACTCTTCTTTTTCTACCCTTACAATTAAAAAAGGAAAAATCAAACATATTGTGGAAAGAAAACTTTATCTTTGCATCTGATTATGACTGCAAAAAGAAATTTACTCCGATATATTCTGCTCTTGTGCTGCTGCATTCCGGTTTTGGCACAAGCACAGTTCAACCAGAATGGCCGTAACAACATGAATGGCATGAATGGTATGAACAACACGATGGGACCTAACGGCATGCGCAACGAGCGCGACAGTCTGGCAGACAGCCATGTGGATGCCAATACGGTTCCGCATGCCGTGCGTGCCTGGCATTTGGATACCCGTTTCGGCGAAGCCATCCCTGCTGATGTAGATACTCTTCACCTGAATTTCCAGAACAGCAATGAGAACTATGGTTACAATGGCGAGTACAACATGTTGGGCAATCTGGGCTCTCCCCGTTTAAGCCGAATTTTCATGAATCGTAAGACTGCATCGGAGTCTTTTTTTCTGGATCCGCTGGATTTTTATATGAGAACACCTGAAAACCAGTTGTTCTATGATACCAAATCTCCTTTCACCAACCTCAGCTACTGGACATGCGGTAACAAGGTGGTGGGCGATGACCATTTCAAGGCTCTCTTTACGGTCAATGCCAACAAGCGGTTGAACGTTGGTTTCGTTCTGGATTATCTGTATGCACGCGGTTACTATCAGTATCAGGGTATCTCGTATTTCAACGGTGCATTGTTTACCTCTTATCGCGGCGACCGCTACCGCATGAATGCGTTGTTCAGTAACAACCATATGAAGATGGTGGAAAATGGTGGTATTGAGGATGATATGTTCATTACCAACCCGGAAGAGATGGCTGGTGACATTTCATCAAACACTATCCCAACCATCCTGAATAAGACTTGGAACCGCAATGACAATCAGACATTGTACTTCAATCAGCAGTATAATGTGGGATTCCACCGTCAGGTAAATGATTCCACCCGTGAATTTGTACCTGTCACCAGCTTTATCCACACTTTGCAGCTGAATACCAACAAACATGAATTCCGCTCATACGAGGATCTGTCCAAGTATTATCTGAACGATTTCCTTCCCAGTGATACCACAAGTGATATATCACGCTACATGTCCATCAAGAATACCTTTGCTATTCAGCTGAAAGAGGGTTTCAACAAATGGGCACAGGCCGGATTGACCGGTTTTGTACGCGCCAACATGCGTTCCTACAAGATGAGGGACCTGGATGAAGAGCAAAATCCTTACATGCGCAAGTACAACGAGACCATGATTTCAGCCGGTGGAATGTTGAGCAAGATGCAAGGAAATCTGCTACATTATAAAGTTTTAGCAGAAACAACCATCACTGGTGAAGAGGCGGGTGATATTAATGTGGAAGGTAATCTGGATTTGAATTTCAAGTTACTGGGCGATACCGTAACTCTGGCAGGAAAGGCATACATGAAGAATCAGACACCAGCATTCTTCCTCCGCCACTACCATGGCCGTCATTTCTGGTGGGATGCAGATCTGGATAAGGAATTACGCACCCGTATTGAAGGCTCGCTGTCCTCAAAACGCACAGGTACCACTATCAGGATTTCAGCAGAAAACATCAAAAACTACACCTATTTAAATAATCTGGCACAGGCTGTTCCAGGAACAGAGAATAAATGGCTGAATGCAGCTTCAGTGACTCAGAACAGCGGTAATATCCAGGTGATGACCGCCCAATTACTTCAGAACTTCAAGTTTGGAATTTTACATTGGGATAACGAGGTGACTTACCAGACCACCAGCGATATTGATATTCTGCCACTGCCAAAACTGAATGTTTACAGCAACCTTTACCTGAGTTTCCACTTGGTAAAGAACGTTTTACGCATGCAGCTGGGTGGTGATGTGCGCTATTTCACCAAATACTATGCACCAGATTACACTCCAGGTTTACAGCAGTACCTGTTGCAGAATCCGGACAACCGTGTAGAGATTGGCAACTATCCAATCATCAACACTTACGTGAATGCAGAATGGAAACGTACCCGCATCTACCTGCAGGTATTCTCACACATCAATCAGGGAAAGGGTGCCCGCAACTATTTCCTGGCGCCTCACTACCCTATCAATCCTTCTGTGATAAAGATTGGTATTTCTTGGAGTTTCTATGACTAACAGCCCCATAAAGCATTGTCCAACTGCTCAGCATCAGGAAGTTGACAATCAGCAGAAGGAAGGCTACAATCATAGAGAAAACAAAATAAACATTATTGAAATAACCTGGTAAATCAGCGCCATCACCCATGGCCTCGCTGAATGATGCCTCGGCATAAATAACATTACTTACCAGTGATGGGGTTGACACGATTACCACAACCACCGATGCGATAATAAACAGCAAGACGGTCATCAGCGAAAAGGACAGGAATCCACGGATGGTAACCTTCAGACTGCGGGTAATGGCACGTACCAATGTTCCCTCCTGAACATGACAATCCGCCAGCAGATTCAAATCCCATAAAGTCAGCACCCAACCCATAGGAATAGTAGCTATTAATGTATAAGGTGTCATGGAGAAGAGGTAAATGGCCAGCGCCACAAAAACCGCATTCACAAAGACAATCCACAATGATACAATCAATGTATTGCGAGTCAATGTATTAAATGTTGGTTTCCAAACACTTTTAGCACTTACCTGAGGAATAAACCCATTGATGACATAACCTTGGAATAAACTGTAGAACTGGGCCACAGCCACAACATAAGCCAAAGCAGTTAGCACCATTGGAATAAAACTCGTGAATGACCAACCGCCAAAATCCTTAGCAGTAACTACCTGATTCACCTCTATCAGGCCTCGTAACGAAGCCCATGCCCACAGAAGTGACACCACCAGCAGTAAAGGGCCACAAGCCTTAAACAGCATTCCTGCATGGCGACCTAACAGATTGATACCATCGGCTACAGCACGTACATTGGTTTTATATTCTTTATAACCTTTTATTTCCTTTGTTTTTTCCATCAGTGCCTATTTTTTGTAATTGCGAAAGCAAAATTACAACAAATTTCGGTAAATTTGCATAGCATAATTCTAAAAGAAATGAAATACGCAGAAGAAATAGAGCTAAATTGGGGCTTCATCGGTTGCGGAGAGGTAACAGAAAAGAAAAGTGGTCCCGCATTCGGCATGATTCCAGGATCACATATTCATGCTGTAATGAGCCGTGATGCCCAGAAAGCACAATCCTATGCCGAACGACATAATATCCCAAACTGGTACACAGACCCGGTGGAACTGATTGACGATCCGGATGTGAATGCGGTATATATTGCCACTCCTCCATCCTCACACGCTACTTTCGCCATAATGGCCATGCGTGCCGGAAAACCGGTTTACATCGAGAAGCCTATGGCTGCCAGTTATGAGGATTGTGCCCGCATCAACCGGATATCCCAACAGATGGGTGTTCCTTGCTTTGTGGCTTATTATCGTAGATATTTACCTTATTTCCAACGGGTAAAGCAGATGATTGACAGTGGACTTATCGGTAATATCATCAACATTCAGGTACGTTTTTCTGTCCCTCCGCGTGATTTGGATTACAACAGAGATAACCTGCCATGGCGCCTACAACCCGATATAGCAGGTGGCGGCTATTTCTATGATCTGGCTCCACATCAGTTGGATTTGCTTCAGCATTACTTTGGCGTGATTCTGGATGCAGAGGGATTCTGTACCAACCGTGGAGGGCTTTATGAAACCGAGGATACGGTAAGTGCCTGTTTCAGGTTTGAGAACGGACTGGTCGGCTCCGGTTCCTGGTGTTTTGTAGGACACGAATCAGCCAAAGAGGACAGAATAGAACTGATTGGCGACAAGGGACAGATTAATTTCAGTGTGTTTGACTACCAGCCTATCTCGCTTTATACCGAGAAAGGACATGAATATATAACAGTGGAGAACCCGCAATACGTTCAGATGCCCCTGATCGAATCGGTAGTTGCCCATCTGCAACACAAAGGTACCTGCATGTGCGACGGTATCAGTGCTACTACCACCAACTGGGTTATGGATAAGATTTTAGGAAAACTATAAGAAAAAAGTGTCATCTCGAGCAAAGCCCGGGACGACACTTCTTTATTGAAGATACAAGGAATTTACTTTACAGCAATACACTCAATCTCAATGCGGCCACCCTTTGGAAGATCCTTAACTGCCATAGCAGAACGTGCAGGGAATGGAGCATTAAAGAAGGTTGCATATACCTCATTAACAGCTGCGAAATCGCTGATATCAGCCAGGAATACACATGTCTTTACTACATTGTCCATGGTCAGACCTTCCTGTGCCAGAATATTCTTCAGATTGGTCAGGCTCTGACGTGCCTGCTCCTTAATACCACCCTCAGCAAACTCGCCTGTAGCAGGATCAATTGGCAACTGGCCAGATACAAATACCATACCGTTAACCTCAACAGCCTGACTGTAAGGACCAATAGCTCCTGGAGCCTTATCGGTTACAATTGCTTTCTTCATGTCTTTATTAGAATTTAATGTTCAATGATTTAATAATTCCACCCAATTCCTCCAAGGTAGTGATTCGGGTTGGCACCAGAGGCAAGCGGAGAATATTCTCGCAAGCGCCCATCAAGTGCAGCATAGCCTTCACACCTGCAGGATTACCATCCACAAAAAGCAACTTGAACAGTTCGGCAAAACGATGATGGATAATCAGTGCATGCGCATAATCACCCTGTAATCCCAAACGTACCATGCGGCTGAACTCTCTTGGGCATGCATTTCCAATTACAGAAATAACACCTACAGCACCTAAAGTAATCAATGGGAAGGTGATACCATCATCACCCGAAATAACATCAAAATTCTCTGGCTTATTCTTGATAATATCATCCATTTGGGTGATATTACCTGAAGCTTCCTTAATGGCAACAATATTGTCAAAATCGCGAGCCAGACGGAGTGTGGTTTCAGCAGTCATATTCACACCGGTACGGCCTGGTACATTATACAACACGACAGGAAGTGGAGATGCCTGTGCAACTGCCTTAAAGTGCTGGTACAAACCTTCCTGTGAAGGCTTATTATAATAAGGGCACACACTCAGGATTCCCTGGAAACCCTTGAAATTGCCATTCTTCAGTGTATCAACAATTGCGCGGGTATTGTTACCGCCACAACCCAACAGCAATGGGATACGGCCATTAACCTGTTCAACAACCAGTTTCTTTATCTGTTCTTTTTCTTCTTCACTCAGAGTGGGAGTCTCGGCTGTGGTACCTAATACGCACAGAAAATCAGCCCCATTGACCACCAAAGATTCCACCAGAGCCTTAAGCGCCTCAAAATCAACGCTTCCGTCTGATGTAAATGGAGTAATCAGGGCTACGCCCATTCCTTTGAAAACATTTTTTGCCATAAAAATACTCTCTTTCGCTATAATTCGTCGCAAAATTACAACAAATCCCTTAAAAGAAGAAATTTGTTTACGATTTATTCTATCATTTTGAGAAACTCCTCTTCGTTTACAATCTGTACACCCAACTTCTGTGCCTTCTCCAATTTTGACGGTCCCATATTGTCGCCTGCCAGTATGAAAGAAGTTTTTCCACTGATACTTCCCACGTTCTTTCCTCCGTGTTTCTCTATCAGAGATTTGTACTCATCACGGGAATGTTTCGTGAACACTCCGCTGATGACAATGCTCTTGCCTTTCAGTTTATCCGAACGCTCACTAAGCACCTCTTCCGAAAGTGCCATCTGAAGACCATTGGCACGCAGCTCCTCTACTATCTCACGGTTGCGGGTATCGGCAAAATAGCGGATCACACTCTCGGCAATAACCGTTCCGATACCATCCACTTGCAACAGATCATCCAAGGTAGCGGCTGCCAGTGCATCAATATTCGGGAAAGCATGTGCCAGCAATTTGGCTGTAGTCTCGCCTACAAAACGGATGCCCAGAGCAAACAGTACTCGTTCATAAGGTACCTGCAATGAGGCACGGATACTCTCCATGCCACGCTTGATGGATTTATCCTTAAATCCTGGAATATTCTGGAACTCCCACAAATTCAGTGAATAAAAGTCATCAACCGACTGTATCTCACCCCGACTGTAGAACATGTCGTACAGTCCCACCACATTCTTAATAAGACCACGCTGGAAGAATAAGTCCACTGTTTCGGGACCTAATCCATCGATGTTCATGGCCTTACGGCTCACGAAATGCTCAATCTTTCCCTTAATCTGAGGAGGGCATGACACATCGTTAGGACAATAATGTGCAGCTTCGCCCTCGTATCTTACCAGTTTGGCACCACATTCCGGACAATATTCGATAAATCCCACACTCTCACCGGTTTGTGCATTACGCATAGAGGTTTCAACACCTGTGATTTTCGGAATAATCTCTCCACCCTTCTCTACATACACCATATCACCGACATGGAGATCCAGATTGGCAATCACATCGGCATTATGAATGGAGGCACGTTTCACTACGGTTCCTGCCAACTGCACTGGATCAAGATTGGCTACAGGTGTAACCACACCGGTGCGTCCCACCTGATAAGTAACCTTTTCCAATCGTGTCAGTGCGCGTTCTGCCTGGAATTTATAGGCAATGGCCCATCGGGGCGACTTAGCCGTAAATCCCAAATTGCGCTGCTGACGGCGTGAATTTACCTTAAGGACAATTCCATCGGTAGCCACCGGCAAATTCTTTCGCTCTGTATCCCAATATTTTATAAAGTCAAGAACTTCTTGCAGAGTCTTGCATTTCTTCATGCCTTCACTAATCTTGAAACCCCACTGGCGTGCCTTTTCCAGGTTTTCATAATGGCCGTCGCAAGGCAGTTCCTCACCTAACAGGTAATACAGATAAGAATCCAGTTTGCGGTGTGCCACCTCACGGCTGTTCTGCAATTTCAAGGTTCCTGATGCCGCATTTCGCGGATTGGCAAACAGGGATTCCTCGCGGGCCTCACGCTCCTGATTCAGTTCCTCAAAAACCTTCCAAGGCATCAGAATCTCGCCGCGAATCTCAAAGAGCGGTGGATAGTCGCCAGACGCCAATTGCAACGGAATGCAACGGATAGTCTTTACATTCTCGGTCACATCATCGCCTCGTACACCGTCGCCTCGGGTTACCGCCTGAATCAGACGGCCATCCTCATAAGTCAGTGATATGGAGGTTCCATCATATTTCATCTCACAGCAAATCTCAAAATCCTCGCCTTCCAGACCTTTCTTCACACGGTCATAGAAATCAGCCACTTCCTGCTCGCTGTAGGTATTAGCTAGGGAAAGCATCGGATAACGGTGCTCTACCTGACGGAACTCATTGCTCAAATCACTGCCCACTCGCATGGTTGGTGAATTCGGATCGGCCATCTCGGGATGTGCCGCCTCCAAATCCTGCAGTTCGCGCATCAGGTGATCAAATTCCTGATCCGAAATCTCTGGGGCATTGTTGATATAGTAATTGTGGTTGTGGCGATGCAATTCTGCACGCAGCCATCCTATACGTTCTATCTCATTCATATTCATTGCAATGACTGAATATATTCATTAAACTTATCCTTAGAGCCGTTGAACACGTTGATGTCCACATCGCTCTGAATGCCGCTTACCTTTCCATCGGGTGACAACTGCCAGCACACCATACGGGCATAAGGCTTGAACTCACCGTAGCGGGCCACCCACAGATCATACGTCTGTAATTCTTCATCAGCCTTACTCAGATGATTATTGATAAATCCCTGATTCACATACAGAAGAGGTTTAACACCAAGTGCCTTTTCCACTCCCTTCAACCAAATCAGCGCCTCACTGAACATCTTTTCATCAGAGCCCCACTTCTGCTTAATCTGCGCATTGGTTGGCTCAATATCCAAGACTGGCGGCAAATCACCCTTTTCATAGTGCACATGCTTCAGGAACCAATCCAGCTGTTCTTTGGCCGGAGTGCCCTGAAAGAAATGATAGGCACCGGTATGCAGCCCCAGATTACGTATCTGCTGGTCATCGGCTTTATAGTACTGGTTCAAGACAGTCACTCCCTCGGTACATTTCACATAGACAAACGAGATGGGATAATCCACCTTCTCTTCCTTGATACGCTTTCGGCTATAGTTGCCCAAACTGGTGATTCTAAGATATTTCCATGCAATATTTGCAGGACGGCGACGTCGGTTCATGTGCTGGTAACGCGCAATGTCAATACCATATACCCGATCTTCGGTATACAGTAAACGCTCTCCTTGATACTTATCTTCTTCCCAAGTTCCTGCAAGTGCCAGGCCTTCGGATGCCACATACATACCGAAACCCTCACGGATGCCCTTTCCCCAAGTGCCCCAATACACTGAACCGTCAGCATAGTACAAATCTCCGGCACCATCACGGATGCTGTCATTCAGCAATGATCCCTCATAGCGGCTGCCATCCAGATAATCCACACGTCCGTTCATCAGGTAGTTCTCCTCCCATTCTCCACTCAGATACACACCATCCGGAAGTGCCATCTCACCATTGCCCTGCTTTTTTCCTTCCTGCCAGTAGCCGCTGTAACGGCGTCCGTCAGCATAGTGCATGACACCCCATCCCTGGGGCCTGTTGCCTGCCAGCATTCCTTTATAGGTGCCTTCCTCCAAAGGAACAATACCCAAACGTTGCTGCAAAGTATCTTCAATGGCGGTATCCAGCAACATGCGGTCAGCGCCAAAATTCCAACTCATCACACTACCCGATCCTTCAGGCATGCTACCTGTCAGGCTGGTACCGACAGCGTTTTTGCCAATACTAACACTGCCACAAGGACTACCCTCAGGAGCATTCATGGTAAAAGCTGTCACCTTATATAAATAGTTCCATGACAGTTTAGCGGGATTCTGTAGAGCATGCTCCAGAACAACCTTCACACTATCCAGATGACGTTGTTCCTGCAGGCGCATCTCTTTCATGTGCTTCATCTCCAACCAACCGTCATCATCTTTCATGTGGGTTTCATCGTAATAAGCCAGTTCCTTAAGCTGATGCTCCATGGTTTGCTGACGAACAGCAACCCGATTCAATGTGTTTTCCAGCAAATCGGCTGTATTCAGTTTCAGCCATTCATCGGAATATACACGGCTCATCAGTTCCGGCTGCGCACTGATGCGGCCCCAAGGCCAGCTGAAATAGCCCACAGCCACCTGGCTGCGTTCACACAAATCTCTCCGGAACGACTCGCCATACAGTCCGTTACCGGTATCTGCACCGGTAAAATACAAGGTATCGCCATCCACAGACAAAGCATAGGCAAAACGGTTTTCCAATACCACAGCAGCTTTGCTCCAGCGGCTCTCACTTACCGGCCAAAACAGATAGATAAGGGCTGCCATACTACATAGCAGTATAGCAGCCCCTATTTTACGGTCAACCTTATAGTTTAAAATTGTCATTTGGTCAGATTCATGAATTCTTCACGTAATTCTTTATCGGTGCGGAACACGCCCGTCATATAATAACTGGTCATGGTGCCTTCCTTCCGGCTTCCACGCATGGTCTTACATAAATGCGTGCCCTTCATGACCAGAGCCATTCCCAATGGCGGATATTCAGTTCCCAGAGCTTCCTCCAGCATTTCCACCACTTCCCGGGTCAGGCGTTCCTGCAATTGCAAGCGGGCGGCACAGTAATCCACCACTCGTCCAATCTTGGAAATACCCAGAATGCGACCCTTAGGATTAGGAATATAGCCGAACCAGTATTTGCCGTGGAAAGGCATCATGTGATGCTCACATTCCGAATAGAAAGGACCTTCATCCACTACCAGATTGTCAAACACAATGCCGTCCTCTCCATTCGGAAAGGTGGTAATGGTAGGTTTCTTCTCCGGATCATAGCCGCGGAAAATCTCACCCCACATGCGCACAATGCGGTCGGGGGTGCCTTGCAAACCGGGGCGGTTCGGATCTTCACCCAGATATTCCAGGATGTCCCGGATACACTGTTCTATATGTTCCTTGCTCTGTTTCATTTTGAGAGCGCAAAGTTAGGCATTTTTCCGAGAATGACCAATTTAATTGTCAATTATCAATTCTTAATAATCCCTCAGGGCACCGATAATTTCATGAATGTCCTGAATGCCGTGAGCATCCAGCCACTCATTGATTCCGTTTTTCACCTTTACAGTCACCGCAGGATCCACAAAATTGGCAGTACCGATCTCAATGGCTGTAGCACCTGCCATCAGGAACTCAATGGCATCGTGGGCATTCATGATACCACCCAGTCCCACAACTGGAATCTGTACCGCCTTGGCTACCTGCCATACCATACGGACAGCCACAGGACGGACAGCAGGACCGCTCATTCCACCGGTATTGATGCTCAGCATAGGCTGGCGCTTCTCGATGTCAATGACCATTCCCATCAGTGTATTAATAAGCGATACAGAATCTGCACCCTCGCCCTCTACTGTCTTGGCAATGCTGGCTATGTCGGTCACATTAGGACTCAGCTTCACGATAAGGGTCTTCTTATAGGCTTTTCTTACTGCACGAACCACCTCGGCAGCACCCTCGCAAGTCACACCGAAAGCCATACCGCCACTCTTCACGTTAGGACAAGAGATGTTCAACTCGATAGCAGGAATCTTCTCCAGCTCGTTGATGCGCTCGGCAGTTGCCACATAATCCTCCACGGTGCTTCCGCTCACATTAACGATCATGTTGGTGTTGATGTCCTTAATGTCAGGGTAGATATTCTTGCAGAAATAATCCACGCCCTTGTTCTGCAGGCCCACGCAGTTCAACATACCACTTGGAGTCTCCACCATTCGTGGATAAGCATTGCCCTCACGATGGTTTAAGGTGGTTCCCTTGACGATGATACCGCCAATTTCCTCCAGATTCACGAAATCCTCAAACTCACGACCGTATCCGAATGTACCCGATGCAGTCATCACGGGATTGGTCAACTTCAAATCCCCTATATTAACGCTTAAATTTGCCATGTCAACTCCTTAATATTAAATACTGGTCCATCGGTACAAACACACTTGTGTCCCTTCTGGGTGCTCTCCACGCAGCACAGGCAGGCACCCACGCCGCAAGCCATCTTGTTCTCCAATGACACCTCGCAACAGATATCCTCAGCCTTAGCATATCGTGCCACACTCACCATCATCGGCTTAGGACCACAGGTTGAAATCTGGTCAAAACGAACCTGCTTCAGGATGGAATGCTGGGTTACAAAGCCCTTCTCACCATGACTGCCATCCTCGGTTGTGGTATAAACTTTACCTAATTGCTCGAACATGTCCAACTGCAACAGGTCATTAGCACTGCGTGCACCCAACAGGAAAGTAGGTTCAATGCCCTTTGCGCGAAGACACTTTCCAAAGTACAGCAATGGAGCGGTACCAACACCACCACCCACCAGCAGCACCTTA
>JAZQPA010000170.1:0-21348 GCA_045628125.1 Bacteroidaceae bacterium | reverse complement strand
GTCGTGGTTCCAGGTGGTGAGTGTGCTCTATCTGTCGGGCATGCTTTCCGTGCTGTTGGTCCGCCTGGTGCAGATAGCCCGCATGGGACTGGTGATGCGTGGTGGAAGCTTGTGGAAGCAGCAGGAGGATGGAATAACCATCTACTGCCATGGCGATGATGTGGCTCCGTTCAGTTGGCTGAACAGCATAGTCATCAGCCAGAGTGACTATGAAAGCAATGCCCGTGAGATTATTCTGCACGAGAAGGGTCACATACGTTATGCCCACTCGGCCGACATACTGCTGCTCACCTTTGTGCAGACGCTTCAGTGGTGGAATCCGCTATGTTATATGCTGGGTACCAGCCTGCGTGACGTGCACGAGTACGAGGCTGATGATTATGTGCTGCGCCAGGGCATCGCCTTGAGCCGTTACCAGCACCTGTTGATAAAAAAAGCTGTTGGCTCCAGTTCCTACGCCTTTGCCAACAACTTTAACCATAGTTTAATTAAAAAACGTATCACTATGATGTGTAAGAAACACTCCAATCCGTGGATGCGCAGCAAGTCGCTGATTGCATTCCCCATGGTGGCGTTCGCATTGTGCGCCTTCGCCACACCCCGATTCGTTCAGCCTGTAGAACAGGCAGTAAACCAATTCTCCGGCAAAGTTACGGAAACCGCTCCAGCTGGGCAAGTTTCTGTACCGGAAAGTACAGAAACCGCTGTTTCTATGCCTGCAACTGCAGTTGTAGAGGCTGCTAAGGAAAAAATTAAGGGAAAAGTGATGGATGAAACTCAGCAGCCTTTGGCTGGGGTTACTGTGACCGAATTGAAGTCCAATCGCAGCACTACAACCAATAAAAATGGAGAATTTACGTTGGAGGTAGATGAGGGTAATGTCATCTTATTGTATACTTTGAAGGGTTATAACGCTACGAATGAATTTGTGCGTCCCGGTGAGCGTAAACGTGATTTGGGAGTTGTCCTACGTAAAGGCGATGTTGCTGAGCCAGCTTATACCTTAGTTGAAGAAGCTCCTCAATACCCGGGAGAGACCAAAGAATTGCTCAATTATCTGAGCTCATCCGTGAAATATCCGGAAAAAGCCATGAAGGAAGGTAAGTCGGGTAGGGTAATCGTTCAGTTCGTTGTAAACACTGATGGATCGATTACAGAACCGGTGATTGTCCGTCCTGTCGATCCAGAATTGGATGCCGAGGCTATCCGAGTAATTTCCGGCATGCCGAATTGGATTCCTGGTAAGGTGGAAGGAAAGCCAGTGCGTGCCCGCTTTGTGTTGCCTGTCACTTTTTCGTTGCAATAAAAAATGAGGGAGCAGTAATGCTCCCTTTTTAGTGTATCTTCAGTAATGCCACCTAAAAAATATACCTTCACATTTGTGCAAAATAGGTGTAAAATTCAATTGATCAATAAATTGATATATACTTTCAAATCCCTAAAAAGTATACCTGCTTTATTTGTTTTTATCATTTGTATTGCTTATTTTTGCATTCGAAATCTGAATAAATTTTACTTATAATAGGTTACGTTTTATGAAAAATTTTAATTTATCTTTTATTCTTGCAGCATTCGCTATTCTGGCCCTACTGCCTTTGCAGGCATTTGCCCAGTTCAGACTGAGTGTCAGTTCCGGATCCAGAGATGCTGCGGTGTATCAGAATGTAGGAGAGCCGATAGTGAAGATGGAGTACAAGGTGCTTTATGAATCCAAGTATGTGATAGATGTGGAGAAAAATACCATTGCCGAAGGGCAGTTGCTGTTGGAGATTGGGGGAAGTACCACGAAGTGCTACAATCTGAACATGGTTAAGCGCGATTCTATCAGCCGGGTGCTTATGGCACAGAATGCACCGGCGAAAGAGTATGAGCAGCAGTACCGTAATTATCGTGGAGGATTGACATGGACTGTATTCTCAAATTTTCCCGCTAATCAGACGACCACGGTGGATGAGTTTGCCGGAAGCAGTATGCTCGTGACCCGTTGCGAGGAGAGCATGGAGATTCCCGAGTGGAAGATAACTGCCGAGACTCAGGAGGTTTTAGGTTATACCTGCACCTTGGCCACCACTTCCTTCAAAGGCAGGGAATGGAAGGCATGGTTTGCCCTGGATTTGCCGATGGATGCGGGCCCATGGAAACTGAGAGGTCTGCCCGGACTGATCCTGAAAGCGGAGGATGCCGAACAGCATTATTGTTTTACCGCTACCGGATTTGAGAAAGCGAAGCCGGATGAACAGATCTATGACCGAATTTCGCCCAAGACGGAGAAGATGGACCGCAAGAAATACGAAGGCCTGATGGAGTTCTATACCAGCGATATGATGGGATTCATGGCATCAGTCACCGGTCAGGAAGCAGCAGTTGTGGTATCAGGCAATAACGGTCCTGAGGTAGTAACCCGTAAATTCACTACACCTTATAATCCTATTGAGCGCAAATAAATGAGATATATTG
This sequence comes from Bacteroidaceae bacterium, assembly GCA_045628125.1. Lineage (GTDB taxonomy): Bacteria > Bacteroidota > Bacteroidia > Bacteroidales > Bacteroidaceae > Minthousia. Next base: position 18,891 of record JAZQPA010000170.1, on the reverse strand, counting down.
CAGTTCTTCTGCTCTTCTTTTTCCTTCCGGTGCAGGCACAGCAGGTGCTGAAAGGTGTGGTAAGGGAAAAGGAGAGCGGACAGTCCATACCATCGGCTACCGTTACCCTGAGCAAGGCTGGCGACCAGCAGTTGCTTACCTTTACGCGTACTGGTGATACGGGACAGTTTGAACTGCAGCTGACATCTGCGCAACAAAACATGGACTTGTTGCTCACGGTACGTTCCTTGGGAAGGAAAATGTATACGCAAACCCTTCCTGCCGCTGCACTGAAGAACCCCAGGGATTTGCAGATAGCGTTGGAATCCAGTGATATCGCCCTTCGTGAAGTCACCATAAAAGGAGCCCCTGTGCGTGTGAAATCCGATACCATCACGTATGATCTGAGCGAGTTCGCTTCGGAAAAGGACCAGCATATTTCCGAGGTCCTGGCTAAACTTCCGGGCGTTCAGGTGGATAAGACCACCGGTAAAATCAGCTATCAGGGCAAGAGTATCAGTAAGCTCATGGTGGAAGGACTGGATGTTTCGGGAGGTCAGTACCGCCAGGTGACCGACAACCTGAAAGCCGATGCTGTGGCCAAGGCGGAGGTGCTGGAGAACTATCAGCCCATCCAGGCCTTGCAGGGAAAGACCTTTACTGACGAGGTGGCCATGAACCTGAAACTCAAGGACGATTCCAAGGATACTTGGATGTTTGCTTTGAGTGCGGCTGCCGGTTACGAGCAGGATTTGACATATTCCGGTAAGGCGAATGCCCTGCGGTTTGGAAAAGGGGCACAGGATCTGTGGAGTTACAAGACGGACCATTCCGGAAAGGATGTGGCTGGAGAACTGTCCTATTTAAGTAATATGGATAGGGGGCATCTGCATGCCATGAGCTATCCGGAGCTGGTGCCTAACCCTGCGCTATCATCGCCCATTGGCATGGGAAGGGTAAGGGACAACCGTACGAATCTGCTGAGTGTGAATCATTTGAACAGAGTGAGTGACAGTAGGCAAAGCCGTGTCATGGTGAATTATATACACGACGAAAACAGCATGACGAACGGTGTGGACGAGACGTATCACTATGGCAATAAGACCATTCAGACGCAGGAACGGCAGGACCGCCTTCTGGTGCAGGATAAGGTTTCGGCTGAATGGGATTCAGAACAGAATTCTACCACAAGCTATCAGCGCAACCAGCTCAAACTGGATGGAGCATGGGATAGGGGAACCCAGCAACTGGACGATGTGTTCCAGCGTCTCAAGAACAAACGCCTGGAACTCCAGAACACCTTCCACCGTCTGATAGGTAAGCCTAAATCCATTATGGGATTCCGGTCATATATTCATTACAGCTATTCCCCTTCGGATTTGTATTTTCAGCGTCCGGACAGAGAAGATCAGACACAGCAGTATGAGGCGCATCAGCTTTTCACCGATAATCAGTTCTATTCCAATTTCCAAAAAGGAGCATTCCGCATGGAATGGTATTCGGGCCTGAGCGGCAACCTCACTTTCACGGAGTTGAATGACGGCAACCGGTATCATCCGCACCGGTTCCAGCTATACACTGTGCCGTCAGTAAGCTACAACTACCGCAGTTTGGAGACTCAGTTGCAGGCATCGGTAAACTATTACCATCAACCCGTCTCTCATTTCCATAAACTCTATATTGACCCGATGCTCCGCCTGAAATGGGAACCCAACACCCGTTGGGCTTTACGCTTGAACGGCAGTCAGAGCCATTCCCTGAGCGGTTTGAGCAGCTATTACCCTCATCTCTATTGGAGAAACTACCGCACGCAGTATCGGATGAACGATGTGGTTCCGGAACTTACTCACCGTTCAGCCCGTGTGGAAACGGCCTATCGCAGGGTGATTCACGGCTTTTATACCAGTTTGGCTTTCAGTACTTTCGATATGCGCTATAACCAAACCACGGCCATGAACTATGACCAAGGCGTATTCCTGTATCAAGCATTGAACCGTACTACCAAAAGCTCGGGATATGCCGTAGAGGGGCGAATAAGCCAAGGTTCCTACAAATGGAAGCTGAATGCTACGTTGGACATGACTTATTCCCGAAATCGGGGAGAGACATATATCCAGGACATGAAGCAGAACTATGTGGGTAGCAACTTGACCTTCAGACCAACACTGCGCTGGAGCCCAGCGGCCTATCTCACATGGATGTATGACGGTGTCTTTATGGGTTCGCAAACGGAGTTGGAAGGTAGCAGTACCTTACCCCGGTTATGGAACACGCAGCAGACTGTCTCACTGAATTTAGGCTTGGCGGATTTCAATGTCAACCTCAGTGTGGATTACTTCCGCAATGAAGTGGCCGATCATCAGTTCAGCAACCTATGGCTCGGTGATATCGACTGGAATTGGAATGTCAGCAAGAAAGTCCGTATGACTTTCTCTATTCACAACATCTTCAACAAGCAGACTTATCAGGAAACGTTTTATAGTACAGTATCCACTACCCAGCAGTGGGTGCGCCTGCGTTCACGGGAATATCTCCTGCAGGTGAATTTCAGTTTACCGTAATCCTATATCATAGGTAATGTTGTTCTTTTTTACTATCTTTGCATCCGATTTCAAAAAAGTTGCGTAATGGAAGATAAAACGAAAGAATTTGAGAGTAAACCGATAGCAGCCCTACTGTGGCAGTATGCCCTGCCTGCGGTGATTACACAGATTATAGCTTCGGTATACAATATTTGCGACCGCGTGTTCCTGGGACAGTGCGTAGGTGCACTGGCTATTGCCGGACTGGCAGTAACCATGCCTATCATGAACATCGTTCATGCGTTCGGTTCACTGGTGGGAGCGGGTGCCGGTGCCCGACTGAGCATCGTGCTGGGAAAGCGCGACATCAACTGGGCCGAGAACATCCTGGGCAATACCATGTTGCTTACCTTTTTCTTCGGAGCCCTGTTCCTGTCGGCCTGGTACGGTTTCAGTAACGAAATCCTGTCCATGTTCGGTGCATCGGCCGAGACCATCGGTTATGCAAAGACCTATATGGACATTGTCATGCCAGGTATGTTCCTGACCACTCTTTCGTTCAACCTTACCGGTCTGATCCGTTCATCGGGCTATGCCAAGAAGTCCATGTGGATTACCGTTATCGGTGCTCTGATAAACATTGCCCTGGATGCCGTGTTCATTTTCCTGCTGGATTGGGGAATTGCCGGTGCTGCCTGGGCCACCACGCTGTCCATGGCCGTATCGTCCATTCTGAGTGTTGCTCATTTCATCGATAAGAAATCGTTCATCCGCTTCAAGCGCCACGGCTGGAAGCCCCGTTTCTATATCTTCCGTAACATTCTGGCCATCGGTATCAGTCCGTTCTCGATGAATGTGGCCGGTTCGGCTGTGGTGGCGCTGCTGAACAACCAGCTGCTGAACTATGGAGGTGATAACGCAGTAGCGGCCAACGGTATTGTGAATTCCTTCGCACCGCTGATTATCATGCTGGTGATTGGTGTGTGCCAGGGTATGCAACCTATTGCCGGATACAACTACGGTGCCGGACGCACCGACCGTCTGCGACAGGTATTTGTGCTGGCCATGAAGTGCAATATCACTACGGGTGTTATCGGCATGCTGCTGGTGGTGTTTGTTCCCCGATACCTGGCCATGGCCTTTACGCACGACGAGGAGCTTATCACCATGTGTGTGCCTGCCTTCCGTCTGGTGCTGTCCATGTCGCCACTCATTGCCGTGACCATCACCAACTCGCAGTTCTTCCAGTCCATCGATAAGCCTTGGGTGGCTATCGTAACCAGCCTTTCCCGTCAGGTTCTCATCCTTACCCCCATGCTTTACATCATTCCACCTATAGCCGAGGGGATGGGTTTCAGTGGCCTGTATGGCGTGTTTGCCAGTTGCACGGTTAGCGATATCTTAGGAGCTGCACTGGCCATGGCTCTGCTGAGGAGTCAGATACATGTGCTGAAAGACAATTAAGAATAATCAAAACCGCCCCTTTTCCCAGAACGGAAAAAGGGGCGGTTTGTTTAGGGAATATTGTCCCAAGATTATTTTGCTCTATCGGTCAATTCTTTTGGCAGTACTGGCATTGCACCGTTCTGGGTGCATACAAAAGCAGAAACTTCTACAGCCAGCTTATGTGCATCAGCTACCGATTTTCCATTCAGTAAGGCACTGCAGAAAGTAGATGTAAAGGAATCGCCTGCACCTACTGTATCTGCAACGGTTACTTTTGGAGTTGGCTGGAATGAGGTCTGTCCTTTGGTAAAAGCATAACTGCCATCAGTACCACAGGTAAGAATCAAGATGTCCAGATTGTATTTTGCCAGCAGAATCCAGCATTTATTCTCTGGAGAAAGTTCAGGGTAGCCAAACATCTCACCTAAGATTTCCAATTCCTCATCGTTGATCTTCAAAATGTTGCAGCGATTCAAATTGTCTTCAATCAGAGTCTGGTTATAAAAGTGCTGACGCAGATTGATATCGTAAATCTTAATACTATTGGCAGGCATTGTCTCGATAAATTTCTGAATGGTAGAACGAGACACCTCATTACGCTGAGCTAATGTTCCGAAGCATACAGCTCTGGTCTCCTTAGCAATGGCTTCTATTTCATCTGTCCAAGGAATATTGTCATAAGCCACACCTTCGCAGATATCATACAATGGAATACCGTTACCGGCCAGTGTTACCTGTACAGTACCGGTTGGAAAATCTACCATTTCCAGACGGGTATTAAGATTCTTCTCACCCAATTGTTCCAAAACTTCTTTTCCTAAATCATCAGGACCAATGGCGCTTACTGCAATGCCGTTCAGTCCAAATTGAGAAGCATGATAGGCAAAATTTGCAGGTGCACCACCCAGTTTCTTTCCTTCTGGAAGACAGTCAAACAGAATTTCACCTAAACCTACGATATACTCCTTGCTTAATTTCTGAATATTATTCATGGTTTTGATTTATTTTTTGATTTTGGTTATACAGAATAACAAATAACAAACTCCGATGCTCATAACAACTACTGCACCCAACTGACCCATGGCATCGCTGGCATAACCCATTGCCAGTGGGAAGATGGTACCACCAAACAAGCCCATAATCATCAAACCGGAAACTTCGTTCTGCTTTTCAGGTACTGATTCCAATGCGTTAGCAAAACACATGGAGAAGATGTTTGAATTTCCGTAACCCACCAGGGCGATGGCTGCATAGAGCATCATCTTACTCTCGCCAATGAACATGCCTGCCATAGACAATGCCATGCAGATGACAGAGATGATGAAGAAGGTACGGGTCTTCAAAACGCGCAGGAAGAAGGAACCGGTAAGACAACCGATTGTACGGAAGATAAAATACAACGAAGTAGCAAAAGCTGCATCGTTGAGGCTCATACCGAGTCTTTCCATCAATAGTTTTGGAGCTGTGGTGTTAGTACCCACATCAATACCTACGTGACACATGATGCCCAAGAACGAAATGAGTACGATAGGCTTACCCAAAAGGGCAAAGCTATTGGCAAACTGCTTGCCTATGCCATCGGTCATCTGCTGTGCCTTTTCCTCGTGAATAGGAGTGACGAAAAGCAATAAGGTGGCAAAGAGACCTACCACGAAGTAGATGGCAAAGAGGATGCGCCAGTCAAGACCGAAAGAAGGAATGGCTGCCACAGCACCCCACATGGCAAAATAAGGAGCCAGGAATGAAGCAATGGCCTTGACAAACTGACCAAAGGTCAGTGTTGAAGCCAGGTTGCCACCTCCCATGACCGAGGTAACCAATGGGTTCAGAGAGGTCTGCATCAGCGCGTTACCAATTCCCAGGAAAGAGAATGACAGGAGCATGATCTCAAATGTCTCTCCAAAGATAGGTAAGAGCAGAGACAGGATTGTAACTACCAAGGAGAGCAATACAGTCTTCTTGCGTCCAATCTTGTTCATGAGCACACCTGTAGGAACACTGAAGATGAGGAACCAGAAGAATACCAATGATGGGAAGATATTTGCTACAGTATCTGACAACTGAAGATCTTCCTTCACATAATTGCTGGCAATACCCACTAGGTCAACAAAACCCATGGAGAAGAAACACAGCATGAGGCTAAATATAGCCACTTTAGATGCTTTATTGCTCATTATTTTACGGTAAGATGGTTAAACTTTGATTTTGGGAATACCAAGTTGGTCAGGCATACTTCACCGTTATTGCCGAATACCTCCACGCTGCTGTTATCAACAAAGACACGCAATTGAGTAAGTTTCTTGTGCACAGGAGCTACGGTTGGTTTATCGGCAAAATGCTGATTGAAATTAGTAACACCGCTCTTGGAACGATCGCAGGTCAGTGTCATTGCCTTTTGGTCGTAGGTAATTACAAATTCCTCACCTTCATCGTTTGACAGGGTAACGGTAGTGTTTCCCTTTACTTTGACAACTTTATCCAATCCTGCCTTGTCATATTCTGGAGAAGGACGAGAGCCCAGGAAGTATTCGTTGCCTACTTTATAAAGATAAGGATCGCGGGCAATAGAGTTTGCTGATCGGAATTGCATGGTTGGAACATCATTGGCATAGAGCCAGTTGCTCATCCAAGCCATCATGGTATGACGGCCTTCAGGTGCATTATAGAAACTTACGGTAGCATAATGATCCATACCATAATCCTGCCACAGAGCCTTGCCTGTATAGCGGGAAGTATCATCTACAGTGAACTTATGTCCATCGAAGTCGCCCACAAAATACTGAGTGGCAGAACCACCGGAAGGACCACCTGGGTTTATGTTGCAGATCAAGACCCATTTGCTTTCATTTGTACCTTCTACAGGAAGTTTCATCAAGTCAGGACACTCCCATACACCATCGTGGTTACCCAATCCCAGACCAAAGCGGGATTCTTCTGTCCATTCTTTCAGGTTTGGAGAAGAGTAAAGGCGCATTTCCTGACCGCAAGCCATGATCAGGTTCCACTTTCCTAAATCGTCATTCCAGAACGGATTTGGATCACGGAAATCAGCCACGTCTGCCACCAGAACCGGATTGTTGCTGTACTTGGTAAACGTCTTTCCGCCATCGGTTGAATAGGCTAATGACTGTGTCTGCAAGTCATGTCCGTACGGGGTCTGAATACAGCTGGTGTACATGGCAATGATGGCGTCTTTGCCAAAACCGGCAGTGCCGTTCTTATCTACTACACAAGATCCGGAGAAGATGGTTCCCAAAGCATCTGGAGCTAAAGCCACACCCTGCTGTGACCAGTTGATAAGGTCAGTAGAAGTAGCATGTGCCCAGTTCATGTTTCCCCACATCGATCCGTATGGATTGTACTGGTAGAACAGATGCCATGTGCCATTCAGGTAAAACATTCCGTTAGGGTCGTTCATCCATCCGTAAGTTGGGGCATGGTGATACGAAGGACGGAACTTCTCCTTGTTGGACATGTCAAACTGGTTTGTCAGTTTGATTTCATTCACCAATGGCTCTGAACCAACACCACCACGATTGCTATGGTCAATGTTCATGTGTGTCAGGAAAACCAAATCCTTACCGCGGAATTCATCCAGCAGGACAGGAACATAGTAATCCACCTTGTTTGCAGCCAACTTAACATTGATGTTACGCAGCAGGTTACCGTTTCCGATAATGCTGATCTGTGACTCATGTGCCTGCTCCTCGACAGGCAGCAGCAGATATTTGCTCTGCTCGCTGGCAGCGATGCGGATATTGAGATAGTCGCCTGCAAGACGCTCTATCTTCAATCCCTGCGCACCGGCTGTCAGTGAGAAAAAGGAAAATAGTGCAAAAGCACCAATCTTAATTTTGTTCATAATCAATACTGGCTAACAATTACATCACTAACCTGGATAGATCCACCATAGCTGTTGATACTCCAGCAGTTTTTCTGTGCACCATAGATGCGCTGAGTGGTACCATAGTCACCATTTACGTAAGTTACCACTACAGAATTGTCAATGAAGATGTCAATCTTATAAGTGTTGTCAGCTGGACGTGGGAAGATATAACCATCAGCACCCTCGACAAACCACTTGCAGTCTGCTGCAGAACCCTGCTGCTCGAAGTTGACCTTTCTACGGCCATTCTCCCATTCTGGATTGAACACGAGACTGTAATACTTATCAGACTCCTCGCCACGAACGAAGGAAACACCGAAACGGTCTGCATCACCGGCAGTCTTAACAGTGAATGAGATATGGTTATGGTCACCTAAACGGCTGTACAACACATAAGCATCACCGGTCAAAGCACCATTTGCATAGCCATTGCTATTCATCACATTAACCTCGCATGGTACGTTGAACTTCTCAGCCATTGCAGGAACCATACCTACAGTCAGTGTACCATCCTCATGCTGAATCAGCTTGTGGCATACCAGAGCACCAGACCAGTTAGGCTCGCCACCTGCACCCACGTTGATGTTCTTATCGTGGATGGTAGAACCTGTACGGAATGGAGTCCAACCCCAGATATAACGGTTGGTACCATCAGTAGCAGTCTTACCTGCATAGAATGCACGGGTATCCAAAACGCCTTCCTTATCATCCTTTGGCCAGTTAGCACCTGGATCATTGAAGCAAGCCTTCAGACCCTCCCAAGAGTCAGCCATCATGTACTTCACCTTGCGGCTCCAGCTTGCACGGTAAGCCTCGCTGTAAACCAGATACCAGTAGTTACCCATCTTGAAGATATCAGGACACTCCAGCATACGGTCCCAAATCATAGGGAAGTTGCCACACAGTTCCCAATCCTTCATGTTGTCTGAAACGAACTCAGCAAACTTCAGGTTGCTTGAGATTACCATGTGCCACTTATTGTCATCACCCTTGAAAATCTGAGGATCACGGAAATCGCTGGCTGCAAAACCATAATCAGGACCCTTCAACTGCCAAGACAGATCCTTGGTCCAGTTCTCATAGTCAGGAGAGGTAGCGCGCATAACAGCCTCGGTAACATCCAGGGAACCGTTGTGACCGGTATAATAAATGTAATACAGACCGTCTGCCTCGTTGTATACACAGCAACCGGTACCCAGTGCTGCATCCTGCTCGAATCTAGAGTTGCCGGTAGGCAGAGTCTCGCCCAAGCCCTGATAGGTGGCACCATCCTTGGTGCTTACGGTATAGAATGGATGGAAACACCAAGCATCATTGTTATCGAACTCCTGCAGATAAAGAACCTTAAATTCTTGAGCCTTCTGATCGTAGAAAGGCATAGGGTCGCCCACACGACCGATAGCTGGCTTGTAATAAGTATCATAACCTGCACCCTCAGTAGGAATGAAGACATTAGTAGTGCCTGCCCAATCCTTTGGGTCGTCGCCCACAAAAGATTCATCGCTGCATGCTGTCAGCGCCAGGGCTGACAGCATAAGGGTTGAAAATATCATAGATTTCATAGATGTTACAGTCTAAATTATTTAGTAAGATAATCGAAAGCATTCTTGGTCATAATTTCAATGTTCTTGTGGAACTTCTCATTATAACCAGACTCTACAGTATAGGTATACCAGTCGTAGCAGCCAGAGCCGATACAGATGATACCGCCCTTGCCTGCCTTTGCAGGATACTCCCAAGCTACAATAGCGCCATCGCCACCCTTACCGATGATCTTAGCACCAGTACGATTCAGCCAGTCGGTATCTGTCTTGTAATCACCCCAGTCAGTACCAATGTGATACTGTGCTGTAGAATTGGTGATGTGGTAACCTGCATCTGTACAATAAACACGGTTTGCATCGTCACCTTCAACAATACCAGAGAAGAGAGGGTGAGAAGCATCGAACTTCACGAAGTCCCAAGGACCACCACAGAGTTCAGCGCCATCCTCATTGCCACCCCAACAGTTGTTAGGAGTAGTCCACTCGTCATTACCGGTAGCACCGATGAATGAAGGCAAGTTGGTAGCGTAACGTGTCAGGAAGAAACTACCGCCATTCTCGTAGAAGTTGCGCAGCTGGTTGGTAGCCTCGATAGCCTCAGGAGCCTTAGCAATGAATGCATCGTGACCGTCTACACCGCCATCCTGATGGTAATGCCACCAGATAATCTTACACTCTGACAGGTCGATAGCCTCGGCCTTGATGTCAGCGAATGAAGCATACAGAGAGTTTGGAACATTAGCCAGCATCCACAGACATGCCATGTAAGCCTCTGAATCCAACTCGCTCAAGTTAGAAGCAGCGCCTACGAACAATGCTGCAGGCTTGTCAATCTGGTTGATGGTAACCACATACTCGCTCTTAGCTGTACCGTTGGTAATGGTATAGGTTACAGGAGCAGAGAAATCCTGAGGAGCACCGTTGATTGGTGAGCAGGTTGCGTCTTCGCTATACTCAATTACTGGTATGATAGCCTTGATATCCTCAGACTTAGGGATATAAGCTGTAATGGTCTTTTTATCCTGGTTGATAATACCTGGGTAAAGGCCATTGATGGTGAAGCTGTAAATCTTAGCCTCATCGCGGCGTACCTTCAAGGTCCAGTCCAGATACAGGTCACCGTTGGTAACATGAATATTCTGAGCAGCATCCATGTTCAGGGCCTGACCCAGCTGGATGTTACTCTCAGCACCCTCAGAAAGCTGCAGTGAAGTGACCTTCATGTTTGAAGTATTATACATTTCAGGAACACGAATGGTAATGCTGCGGGAAGCCAAATCGATAATACCTTCGAAGTTGTCCAGCTGGATAGCCTCAACGCTGCAATCGCCACTCAGTTGCAGGTCGCTTGTATTGTCCCCATTACATGAGGAGAATGTGAAGAGCGCAACGAACAAGGTCAGGCAGACCAACATCATGCCACCGAACCAGTTCTTGCACACATTATTATATAATGATTTCATTGTTATTCTTTTTTAGGAATTAGGATTATGATTACCAATTACCAATGTTCTGGGTATAGTTACCGTTAGCTGCAGAGAACTGCTCGAATGGAATTGGCAGATACTCATTCTTCTCGGCTGTGAAGTTTGCCTCACGGTATACTGTACACTTCTCCTTCTCAGTTGCGAAGTAGTTGTTCAGTACCTCAGCTGCCTCACCCCAGCGAACCAGGTCGAAGAAACGCTCAGCCTCCATTGCCAACTCCAGACGACGCTCCATCTTGACAATCTTCATGGTCTCTTCCTTAGAGTATGAACCGGTGTAGTTCTTGCAGAACAACTTAACACCATACTTCAAAGGATAGCTGGAAATCATCTGGGTACTGCCAGCAGCACGGGTGCGAATCTTGTTAACCAACTTGATTGCCTCCTCGCTCTGGTTCAGCTGTGCATAAGCCTCAGCACGCATCAGGATAACATCAGCGTAACGGAACACGATACGGTTCATTGAGCTAGCCCAGAATGAACCCTTAATCAGATACTGGTCAATCAAAGCAGGGTCAACATTCTGCTTCAAGGTTACATTGTAGCCATACAAGCCACCTGAACGGCTCCAGTTGGATGAGTGATCCATCATGAAGGTGCTGTTGAACATGTAAGGCAGGCCGGCAATACCAACGGTCAGGAACAGACGAGGGTCTGCGTTGTCGGTATCGATAGTGTAATCCTTAGCATTGAAACTATCCAGCAAAGGCAGACCGTCAGCACCGGTACGATAGGCATTAACCAGGTTCTGAGAAGGCTTGTAGAAGTCGCAACCACCATCGGTAACGTCCACGATGTTTGGACAGATCAGACCGTATGACCAGTTCAGGTTACCATAGGTAGAACCGTCATTACGGGAATACTGGATAGCCCAGATAGACTCAACACCGTTTTCGAACTGCTCCTCAGGACGGAAGTTGTTGTGGATATCGTTCTCCAGATCGAAACCTCCGGCAGTGTAAATAGCAGGATCGGTATACTGGATAACCTTTCTCAAATCCTCCTCGTTGATAGAGGTCACCTTATTAGATGTGGCATTGTCCTGACGGTAAGCCTTGTACAGGTAAACCTTAGCCAGGAAGGCTGCACAAGCAGACTTTGAAGGACGACCCTTCTCCAACTGAACATCTGGAAGATTATTGTATGCCTCCTCCAAATCCTTGGCAATCTGAGCCCAACCCTCGTCGTTGGTGTACTCGGTATTTGAAATCTGGCTGTACTCGTCGTAAGTATAATCGGTGCGAGTTACAAAAGGAATGTTCTTGAACAAACGCTTCAGCAAGAAATGAGCGTAAGCGCGCAGGAACTTCAGCTCTGCCAAACGGGTATCTCTCAATGCATAGCTCTCATCGCACTGCTCAACAACGCCGATAGCTGTGTTAACACGTGAGATAGAGTTGTACAGACGTACCCACATATCATTGATGTTCCAGTTGGTAGTCAGGATACCCTGTGCAACCTCCAGCTGATGGAATACATCACCATCGTTGGTAGAAGAACCACCTTTATAAGCATCATCTGAACGTACATCAAAGTTCCACATAGAGAATGAAGAGTTGATATCCTCGGCAGTGGTGAAGATAGCGTATGCAGAAGTAACCATGTTATCCACATATTTTGGATCCTTAACCTGCTCGTCACTCAGAGTACCCTGTGGTAACTGCTCGTCCAGAAAGTTTGAGCAGGATGCTGCCATCACACCCAAAGAGGCAGCGAATATATAATTGAAAATCTTATTCATGAGTTTCGTTTTTTAGAATGTTACATTAAGACCGAAGGTGACGTTTACAGGAATTGGGTAACCAAAACCTACGTTCTCTGGATCAACACCACTAAAGTTCTTGCTCTTGATAGTCAACAGGTTCTGTGCTGACAAGTACATACGCAAGCGCTGCATGAAGAGCTTCTTGGCAATCTTCTCGTCGAAGTTGTAACCCAACTGAATGGTACGCAGCTTCAGGTATGAGCCGTTCTCAACATAGTAGCTTGATACACGGGTCTCGTGGTTGTTGTCATAAGTAGAAAGTGCAGGGATGTTAGAATTCATATTGGTTGGAGACCAAGCATCCAACAGACGTGCACCCTTGTTCAGGTTAGCAACATTCACACCAGCCCACAGGTCGGTCTCACGCTTCATATCCAGAGTCATTACGTCTACACCCTGAACACCCTGCCAGAACATGGTCAAATCCACATTCTTATACTGCAGATAGATGTTTACACCATAAGTGAAGTCTGGAACCGGATTGTAAATCCACTGCTGGTCAGCCTCGGTAATCTTGCCGTCATTGTTCAAATCCTTGAAACGCATACGGCCTACACCAGCACCGTCCTGAATAGCATGGTTGTCAACCTCCTCCTGGCTCTTGAAGATACCGTCGAATACGTAACCTACCTGAGAACCCATAGGATGACCTACAACACTCTTCACACCGTTACCACCGAAGGTACCACGAGCTGCAATGGTCTCAGGCAACTTGGTGATTTTGTTACGGTAAGTACCAATGTTACCGGTAATGTCATACTGCAACTTACCTACGTTGCCACGATAGCCTGCGTTGAACTCAACACCACGGTTCAGCATCTCACCGGCGTTGATCCACATGTTGCTACCCTCACCCATTACACCGATACCGTTCATCAGTACCAGAATATCCTTGGTCTTCTTGTTATACCACTCCAAACTACCGTACAGAGCGTTGTTGAACAAGCCGAAGTCCAAACCTAAGTTCAACTGAGTAGTGGTCTCCCACTTGATGTTATCGTTACCCAACTGATCGCGCTTGAAACCGCTGTTCAGGGTCTGACCACCGTTGGTACCCTCAATATCGTAAGAAGTACCGTATGACTGACCACCGAAGTTTGCCTCACCATAGTTAGATACGTAGATAGTATAACGTGCGATGTTTGAGATTTCCTGGTTACCGGTCTGACCCCAAGAAGCACGCAGTTTCAAGTTTTCAATCCATGAGAACTTATCCTTAATGAATGACTCCTCGCTGATACGCCAACCGGCACTGACTGATGGGAAAGTACCATACTTGTTGTTCTTACCGAAACGGCTAGAACCATCACGACGAACAGTCAAGCTACCCATGTACTTTTCATTATAGGTGTAGTTCAACTTACCGAAGAAAGACATCAGTGAGAAGCCACCGCCACCGCCGTAAGCCTCGGTCTCGCCCACACCTGAGCTTGGCCACATGTAATCTGGAGTAAGAACAGCAAAGTCATAACGCTTACCTGAGAACCAGATATCATCCTGACGGTTGAGCTCGACACCCAGCATGGCATCACCACGATGTTTGCCTGCCTCAAAATTATAAGTGGTAATAGCATTCCACATCCACTTCATCCAATGCTCCTGCTTAGCCTCAACCGCATTGGTTGGGTTACTTACGTTACCGTTAGTCACAGGCAGGGTAAACATGCGCTGCTGCTTCTGGCTGTAGTCGATACCGGCTGTGGTACGAACGCTGAAGTTCTTGAATGGAGTCAAGTTTACATAAACACTACCGAAAGTACGCCAGTAAGTATAGCGGTTATCCTTGTTACGGTCCAGAACACCTGCTGGGTTGTGACGGTCAGAGTAGCCACCTGTCAGGTTAGCAAACTCACCCTTAGTGTTATATACAGGGAATGAAGGGTTGAACTCCAATACGTTACCGATGAAACCGCCAGGAGCGCCAACCTCATCGGTACGGTTCAAGGTGAAATTCTCACCAATGGTCAATACATCGTTAATGATCTTATAGTCGCTGTTCATACGAGCAGAGAAACGACCGAAATCGGTATCCTTAATCAAACCCTGGTTCTTGTAGTAACCCAGAGAGAAGAAAGAAGAACCGCGCTCAGAACCGTTACTTACAGAAACATTGTAGTTCTGGATAACACCGGTACGGGTTGTCTCATTGAACCAATCAGTATCGGCAGCAGGAATAGTGTTCAGCTGATCCAGATACTTCTGCATGGTAACACCATGAAGTGCAGGATTGCCATTCTGATCGTAACCCCAGTTGAAGTGATAACCCAAGTTGTTGTTATTTGGATCCAGACCATCGTTTACATTAGCTTGCCAGAAAGCCTGACCCCACTCCTCAGCGTTCAGCACCTTCATCTTGTGAGCGTAGAAAGAGGCAGCAAGACTAGCATCGAAGTCTACCTTAACCTTACCTTCCTTACCTCTCTTGGTGGTGATGATGATGACACCGTTAGCAGCACGGGAACCGTAAATAGATGCAGAAGCCGCATCCTTCAATACCTGGATAGACTCGATATCAGAACCGTTCAACTCATGCAAACCGGCCTTGGTAGGAACGCCATCGATGATGTACAGAGGGTCATTATCGTTCAAGGTTCCGACACCACGGATACGTACAGTTGCCGCACCAGAAGGGCTACCATCGGCGCTGATGTTCATACCTGGCACACGACCCTGAAGTGCCTTCATTGGGTTGTTCTCGTTCTGCTTAGCAAGGTTTTCCACACTAACAACGCTGACAGCACCAGTAAGGTCTGACTTACGCTGAGTGGTATAACCGGTTACTACAACCTCCTCCAGCATTTCGCTGTCTTCAGCCAGCTGGATGTTCATCTTTGCTTCGGCTGTTAAGGTTTGGGTAAGGTAACCAACATAACTGATCTGCAGAGAAGCTCCGTTTTTGACAGAGATCTCAAAATTACCATCGAAGTCTGTAATTGAACCATTAGTGGTACCGACTTCCAGAATTGTTGCTCCAATGATAGGCTCACCTGTAGATTTCTCCACAACTGTTCCTTTCACTTGCAACTGTTGTGCCCAAGCGCTGGCGCTGCACAACAACAGGATTAAACCTGTCAGCAGAATCTTGAAATTCTTCATTGTGTATTAGTTTATATTTAGTGAAACATACATTTCATAAAAGGGGTTCTCACGTTCCCACGACAAAAATACGCTAACATATTATATGGTGAAAAAAACGGGGTTGCAACAACTAAGACATTTGTTTCATGAAAGAAAGGATGCAACATCCGTACTATTCCGTGCAACATGAGACCTATCCCTGAAAAAAGAAAAACTCCCCAAATATCTCATTTGAGGAGTTCCTAGAACGATAGTACATATCTTTCGACAGCGAAACCTGATGAAAACTTTACCTGAAAACAATTTCAACCAAAACAAATCAAACACCAAAATACCAATATGGCTGTCGTAGATATTTGGGAAGGAAATTCACTACTTTTTCCCAATGCAAAGATATGTGAACTATTATGTAACTGCAAAATAAAGGGTTGCAACAACTAAAACATTTGTTGCAACCCTCTTTTGATGCATTTTTTGTCCTATAAAATGCAACATGTATCGTATTCTTACTTCATTCTATCGCTAGGTGTAGAACCAAAACGGGACTTATAACATTTGGTAAAGTAAGATGGATCAGTAAAACCGACTTTTAATGCGACTGCTGCTATTGGCCCTTCACCAGCTTCGAACAAATCCCGAGCTTTCAGTAATCGGGCGTTTCGGAGCAGTTCCACAGGACTTTCTCCTGTAAGTGCCTTGCTTTTTCGGAACAGTTGAGTTCGGCTCAGACAAATATCCGATGCCAACCGCTCTACAGTATAATTCTCGTCAGAAATGTGGAGCTCAACCAGCTGTCTAAGTTTCTGCAGGAATTCCTCATCGTATTTTGAAAGACGGGGAGATTCTTTTTTAGCTTTAGTATCAGGTTCTGAAACAGAAATCGTTTTCAGTGGAGTCTTAGAATAAAAATCTTTGACCCGGATATGATTCTTCAATAGGGACTCCAGCTGTGCCAGCAGAACTGAACTATTAAATGGTTTGGCCAGATACACGTCAGCACCTCTTTCAAGACCTTGTACACGCTGTTCATCCATGGAACACGAGGTAAGCATTAAAATAGGTATGTGACTGGTTGCTGCATCTGTTTTCAATAGTTGGCAACACTCCAAACCATCCATGACCGGCATCATTACATCACAGATTATGGCATCTGGAATGACTTCTTTGGCTTTCTTGAATCCATCTTCGCCATTTACTGAACGGAGAACCCGGTATTTTTCATTCAGGAGCATGTGGAGAAAGACCCTGATATCTGCATTGTCATCAATAACCAGGATGATTGGCTTAGGTTCTTCATCACTTACAGTTAAATCTTCCTGGATACTGTCTTCGTCATTCAACAGATTTTCGGTTTCTGCATTCAGTTTATTTTGAAGGATAGGTATTTCTGTATCTTCCTGCACAGCTCTGACAGGCAGTGTAATGGTAAATACAGTACCAGTACCGTCGGCTTGATTTTCGCCTTTGATGGTGCCACCGTGTAGTTCCGTAAAACTCTTTGCCAAAGCCAGTCCTAAACCGGTTCCTTCATGGTT
This sequence comes from Bacteroidaceae bacterium, assembly GCA_045628125.1. Classification (GTDB taxonomy): domain Bacteria; phylum Bacteroidota; class Bacteroidia; order Bacteroidales; family Bacteroidaceae; genus Minthousia. The sequence goes on along the minus strand of JAZQPA010000170.1, from coordinate 1,649 downwards.
GGCTGAATCAACTTGGTAATAGTTTTCAAAAATGTGCTGAATCTTGTCAACGTCAATACCGCTTCCCGTATCCATCACTTTAAAGGTGATGATATCGTCGGTTCTTGACAGATGAACAGTGATGGTTCCACCAGCCGGTGTGTATTTGAATGCGTTTCCTACCAGATTGTAAAAGATACGTTCCAGTTTATGGACATCAATAAAGCTGATATAATTGCAGTCGTCTGCTTCCATCACTAGAGAAATATTCTTTTTTTCAGCAAGACTTCCAAAAGATTCAAACCATCCGCTTATTACTTCCCTGATGTTAGCAGGCTTCAGATGAAGTTCCATTTTTCCGCTGTCTGTCTTCCTGAAGTCCAGAATCTGATTGACAAGTCTCAGCAATACACCGATATTCCGGTGTGCCATTTTTAACAGCACATTGTCTTCGGAACCTAAAGATGCCTTTTGAATCACGCGTTCTATAGGGGCTGCAATCAGCGTCAATGGGGTGCGGAAATCGTGGCTGATATTGGTAAAGAACATCAGCTTGGCCATTGTAGCTTGTTCCAGTTCATGAGTCATAGTCAGCAATTCGTCTCGCTGCTTTACCAATGTGATTTGTTGGCTCTTCAAGTGTTCGTTCACCACAAGTTTATACTTGTAGGAACGATATAATACATAACAGAGACCTAATGCTGCGGTCAGGAAAGCCAAAAGAGTATAGAGCAGGGCAGTTTCAAGATTGTTTTGTTTCCAGTAGAAATCCACTCTCTGCTGTAGGGCCTGTACTTTTATTACTTCGCGTTCAGTTGCTCGGATTAATCCGTTTGAGAGAGCAGCATCTTCCTTGCTGCTGACAATGTGACTCTTCAGAAGAATCTCTCTTCGGTAAGGTTTACCTTCCAGAATATCGATGGCAGTACGCATAATGATATCGCCACCTGTAGGGTAGATAACAGAGGCATCTTGCCTTCCTTGTTCTATAGCTGTCAGTCCTTCTTCAGAAACACCGTCTACACCGATACATAATATCTGGTTACCCGGTCTGATGCTGTCTAACCGCTCTTTGGATCTCCAAGCCATCCAGTCGCTATGTGCGGCTATTATTCGTGTGTCTGGATACAGAGTCAGCAGGGAATCCACTTTTGCAGCGGCCTCTTCGCCCTTCCAATGCAAATCTATACTTGCAGAGATTTCTATTTCTGGATTGTTTTTCAATCCATTCTTTAGACCTTCGTGGCGCTGAATGGCAGGCGATGTGTCCATCTGCCCCATAAATTCCAGAATTTTGCCTCCCTGGGGTAGGTTAGAGATGATGTATTCTGCCAGTTTATTGCCTACATCATAATTATCTCCGCCCACATAAGCGGTAAACTTATCACCTGTAACTTTTCGGTCAAACAAGACAACAGGTATTCCTGCTTCAAATGCCTTTGTAACGGCGGGTGTAATAGCTTCTGATTCGAAAGGGGAGATAATCAGTAAATCTACTTTTTTATCTATGAAGTATTGAATGTCTTCAATCTGAGTTTGATTGTTGTCATGCGCACACCTCAGTTCCATTGCTACACCTTCGTGGAGCAGCAACTCACGTTCCATCTCTTTGTTCAGCTTGTCGCGCCATGAACCTTCACTGCATTGGGATACACCTATTATATAATTAT
>JAZQPA010000169.1:0-7170 GCA_045628125.1 Bacteroidaceae bacterium | reverse complement strand
GACCGGTGGTACCGTTCAATGAGATGTAATCACCCTCTTTATAGGTAACACCCTCAATCTCAACGGTCTTAGCCTTATAGTTTACATTAATGGCACCAGCACCTGACACACAGCACTTACCCATACCGCGAGCCACAACAGCAGCGTGTGAGGTCATACCGCCACGTGCGGTCAGGATACCCTCGGCAGCAGCCATACCGGCCAAATCCTCAGGTGAGGTCTCGATACGTACCATGACAACCTTATGACCATCCTCGTGCCATGCCTTGGCATCGTCAGCATGGAATACAATCTGGCCGCAGGCAGCACCTGGTGATGCTGGCAAACCCTGGGTGATGACCTTAGCCTTCTTCAGGGCGTCCTTATCAAATACAGGGTGCAACAGCTCGTCCAACTTCTGAGGCTCGCAGCGCAGAATGGCTGTCTTCTCGTCAATCAGACCCTCGCGAACCAAATCCATGGCAATCTTAACCATAGCGGTACCGGTACGCTTACCGTTACGTGTCTGCAGGAACCACAGCTTGCCCTCCTGTACGGTGAACTCCATATCCTGCATATCGTGATAGTGCTTCTCCAGCTTATCCTGGATAGCATTCAGCTCTGCATAAATCTCTGGCATAGCCTCCTCCATAGAAGGATACTTAGCCACGCGCTCCTCCTCAGAGATACCAGCACGCTCAGCCCAACGCTGAGAGCCAATCTTGGTGATTTGCTGTGGAGTGCGGATACCTGCAACAACATCCTCGCCCTGAGCATTTACCAGGTACTCACCATTGAACAGGTTCTCGCCATTACCGGCATCACGGCTGAAGCATACACCGGTAGCACTGGTGTCGCCCATGTTACCGAATACCATTGCCATAACAGATACAGCTGTACCCCACTCGTCAGGAATACCCTCCATCTTACGGTACAGGATGGCACGCTCGTTCATCCAGCTGCGGAATACAGCGCAGATAGCGCCCCACAACTGCTCGATAGGATCGGTAGGGAAGTCCTTACCGGTATTATCCTTGATAGCCTGCTTGAACAGCTGAACCAGGTTCTTCAGGCTCTCTACGCTCAAGTCCTTATCCAAGGTAACACCCTGCTCCTCCTTCACCTTCTCGATGATGGCCTCGAATGGGTCAATATCTTCCTTGTTCACTGGCTTAAGGCCAAGTACTACATCGCCGTACATCTGTACGAAACGGCGGTAGCTGTCATATACAAAATGTGGATTGTTGGTCTTCTTAGCCAAACCTTCGGCAACCTCGTCATTCAGACCCAGGTTCAGAATAGTATCCATCATACCAGGCATTGAGGCACGCGCACCTGAACGAACAGAAACCAACAGTGGGTTATTTACATCGCCGAACTTACTGTTCATCAGATTCTCAACGTGAGCTACAGCAGCCATAACGTCGTCATTCAGCAGTTCGATAATTTTATCCTGACCTACTTCATAATACTCGTTACAAACGTCAGTGGTGATAGTGAAACCTGGAGGAACTGGAACACCAATAAGATTCATCTCGGCACAGTTCGCTCCCTTTCCACCCAATTGCTCGCGCATCTGCGCATTACCTTCGGCCTGTCCGTTACCAAAGGTATAAACTCTTTTTTTACCCATAAAATCCAAAAAGGTTAAAAGTTAAGTAAATATTCATTCTTGTTATCGGCGCAAAGATAACAATACGAACTGAATGCACAAACTTTTTAGGGCAAAATGTAATGTTCAGTTTGCAAAATAATGGAAAAGTAAACGTTTTTCTACGAAATACGGCGTGTAGTCTTGTCCACCAGCACGGCAGCCACAACATTATTGGTACTGTTCAGTAAGGTAGCAGGAATGTCAACCAAAGCAGCAATGACCAGCAGCGTACCTGCCAGAGACGGGTTGAAACCCAAGATAGAACAGATCAGTAGCTCGCCCGTCAGTCCTCCATTTGGAATGGCGCCTACCACGGTGCTGGTCACCACCGAAATGAACACGATGGGTACAATCTGCGCCCACAGGTCGGTCTGTCCGCCAAACACACACATCAGGAACACAATCTTGATGACCGCACTGGCCACCGAACCGTCCTTATGCATATTGATGCCGAACGGAATCACCGTCTCGGCTATGGTGTCGCGCATACCCATGGCCTTGGCCGCCGTAATGTTTACCGGAATGCATGCCGCACTGCTGCAAGTAGCCACCGCAGTCAGCGAAGGAGTGATGATATGGCGCCAGAACGTCTTCAGTCCGTCCATTCCGCCCACTACACCTATATATAAAGAGTTGACTCCGAAGAACAGCACCAGGGTGGCAATGACATACAGCACCAGTGAACCCATCAGTCCACCGGCTATCTGTGCTCCCATGCTGCCTATCGTATGCGCAAAGTAGCATCCCAGGCACACCGGAGCCACCTTCATCAGCAGATCCATCATCTTCAGCACCACCTGCATGGCTGAATTCATGAAACTGGCCACCGCATCACCCTTCTCACCGCACATGGCCGTAGCCAGGCCAAAGATAACCGAGAAGATAATCAGGGGAAGCAGGTGAGCCTTGGTGAACATGTCCAGAAATTCCGGAACGGTAAGGGTCTGCACCAACAGGTCGCCCCATGATGATGGGTTCTCATCCACCGTCACCATCATACCCTCAAAGGCCTGGCTCTCCATGCCTTCCATCGGATTATAAATCAGCACGCAGCACATCGTCAGCACCGCGCTCACCACGCTCATTACCACAAACCAGAACACGGTCTTTCCCATGATTTTACCCACCATATTGGTGTGCTTCATCTGGTACATAGCCGATGATACGCTCAGGAACACGATGGGCACCACCAGCACGAACATCAGGTTCAGGAACACATCGCCCACAGGTTTGACCACCGAGGCAGACTCGCCGAAAATCAATCCGCAAATACCACCAATCAGCACACCCAGAAGCAGCAGAATGGTAGACATATAGTTTTTCAGAATATCCATTGTTTAAAAATTTTCGCTAAGTTACGAATTTATTTTGTGAAAACGACAAAAAAAGCTACCTTTGTCTTTCAAATTGTAATTTTAAGAAAAATGGCACAACGTATTACAGGACATACTGAGTTGATAGGTCTTATTGCTAAACCTATCCGTCACAGTAAGTCACCAATGATGCACAATACCGCCTTCGAGGCACTGGGTCTGGACTATGCTTACCTGGTGTTTGAGGTGGACAACGATAATCTGGAGCAGTCGGTCAAGGGACTGAAAGCGCTGGGAGTAAGAGGATTTAACGTGAGCATGCCCAACAAGGGACCTATCATGCAGTACCTGGACGAGATTCTGCCTGCGGGCGAATTGTGTCAGGCCGTAAATACCGTAGTGAACGAGAATGGACGCCTGATTGGCACCAGCACCGACGGTTTGGGTTTCATGATGGCATGCCAGGACTATAACATGCCGATCATCGGCAAGAAGGTCACTCTTCTGGGTGCCGGAGGTGCTGCCACAGCCATTGCCATGCAGGCAGGATTGGACGGTGTGGCCGAGATCAGCATCTTCAACCGTGACGACGAGTTCTTTGGCCGTGCGCAGGAGAATGCCGACAAGCTGAACGCCAAAACCGGTTGTAAGGCCCGTGCCTTCCGTCTGGAAGATACCGAAGCCCTTCGCCGCGAGATTAACGACAGCGTAATGCTTATCAATGCCACTGGATGCGGTTTTGCCGCACAGGTGGGTCTGTGCCCTATCCCAGACAAGTCGTTCCTGCGTCCAGACCTGATGGTGGCCGATGTCATCTACTCCCCAGCTAAAACCGCCCTTTTGGAAATGGCCCAGGAAGTGGGCTGCCCTAACATGAACGGTATCGGTATGATGCTGTATCAGGGAGCCGCAGCCTTTAAAATGTGGACGGGCCACGATATGCCGATAGATGCAGTAAAAGCCGCCCTTAGCGAATGAGAAAACAATTGCGCTGGATAGACGAACACCTGGAAGAGATTCTGATGACACTGCTGCTCATCGGCATCTCCACCATAGTCATTGCCCAGGTGTTTGCCCGTTACCTGTTCAATAACTCCCTGACCTGGAGCGACGAGCTCACCCGTTATTTTCTGGTATGGAGCGCTTTCCTATCGGTCAGCTATTGTGTCAGAAAGCGCATTTCCATCAAGATAGACCAGTTTCAGAACGCGCTGAGTAAACCCGTCATTCCCTGGGTGAAGATGGTGCGCCACACCATCGTGTTCCTGTTCTGCATGACCATGCTGCCTTTTGCCTGGGCGTATGTACATCAGAGCATCGACAACGGTTCCACCAGCAGTGCGCTGAAGATACCTATGTATTATATACAGTCGGCACCGCTCGTCAGCTTTGCCTTACTGTCGTTCCGTGTGGCGCAGGCGTGGTGGCACGAATTCCGCCTGAGCTGGCGCTACATGCTCAAGACTCTTCGTGTTCAGGTGAAGCGTGAGCTGCATGCCGAACATGAGGTGGAAAGAATCAGCGAGCAGGAGAAGATGCGTCAAGAGATTATTAAGGAACTGATTCGCCAAGGCTGGAGAGCCCCGGAGGAAGGAGGTAACGTATGACCGTACTGATCATTCTCATCTTCATCATCCTGCTCTGCCTGGCTGTACCTATCGGTCTGGCTGTAGGCATCACCAGTATCTTGCCATCGCTCATGAGCGACTCATTCACCGTTTCCGGCACTTATATTCTGCGCTCCATGGTGGGTGGTGTGAATCAGACTACCCTGCTGGCCATTCCTCTTTTCGTGCTCTCGGGCATCATCATGGCACGTGGAAGCGTGAGCAAGAAACTGTTTGACGTATTTGCTTATTTCATCGGAAACCGTACCGCAGGTATTCCATGCGCTGTGGTTATCACCTGTCTGTTCTTCGGAGCCATATCCGGTTCTGCTCCAGCCACCGTGGCAGCAGTGGGCAGCATGACCATTCCGGTGATGCTGGAAATGGGCTATGACAAGAAATTCAGTGTGGCACTGGTAGCCGTCAGTGGCGGTCTGGGTGTCATTATCCCTCCATCCATTCCACTCATCCTGTATGCTCAGGCATCGGGTGTAAGTGTAAGTGATCTGTTCATGGCGGGTGTGGTTCCTGGCTTTGTTATCGCCTTTATCCTAATGGGTTACAGCATATTATACTGTAAGGTCAATGGCGAGGACCGTCAAGCCATCCACCGCGTGGTGGACCAGTTGCATAAACGCAGTTTCGTGAAGGTGCTCAGCAGTTCCATCTGGGCGCTCATCACACCTATCATCATTTTGGGATGTATCTACAGCGGAATCACCTCGCCTACCGAGGCTGCCGCCATTGCCGTATTCTACTCGCTGTTTATCTCGCTGTTCGTATACCGCACCCTGAAGTTCAGCCAGTTGTGGGGAATCTTCATCGATGCCGTAAAGACCTACGGCCCTATTCTGTTCATTCTGGCCGCTTCGGTGGCTTTCAGTCGCATACTCACCCTGATGCAGGTTCCTCAGGCCCTGTCGGAGTGGATAACCAACGACTTCACCAATCTGGGTATTATCCTATTGGTCATCAATGTCATCGTACTGTTTGTCGGTATGATTATGGATACCACACCAGCCATCATGATCATGACGCCTATCCTGCTTCCGGCAGCCACCATCTTCGGTGTAGATCCGGTACATTTCGGCATCATCATGGTAGTGAACCTGGCTGTAGGCTTTGTTACCCCACCTATCGGCGTGAACCTGTTTGTGGCCTCCTCGCTCAGCGATGTACCTGTCATGCATCTGGCACGTAAGGCAGCTCCAATGATTGTGCTGTTCCTCATCGCCCTATTACTCATCACCTTTATTCCCGGAATCAGCCTATGTCTCGTATAACCACCTTACTGTATAGTGTATGTATGCTGCTGATTTTCAACAGTTGTGTACCTGCTGGACGTTCCGTACGTAAAGCACAGGACTATGCGTGGGTACTAGCCACAGCCAGCCCTGACAATACCGTTACCGGTATATTTGCCAACGTGTTTGCGCAAAAGGTTGAAGAACTGTCGGGTGGCGAGATGAAGATTAAGGTGTACCACAACTCTGTGTTAGGTGGCGACACTGAACTGTTCGAGAGTTGCCAGGCCGGCGATATTCCTTTTGTAGTACAGAATACCGCACCCGAGGTAAGTTATCTGCCCCGTCTGTGCCTGTTTGACTTGCCCTGCGTGTTCAATAATCTGGATGAGCTGCACGCCGTTCTGGACCGTCCCGAGTTCATGGAGCAGATCAACAGTATCTACGAGAGCGGCAACTTCCGTCTGTTGGCTATGGCCGATCAGCATTTCCGAGTGATGACTGCCAATAAACCGATCCAGGCCATGAGCGACCTGAAGGGCATCAAGATCCGTACTATGGAGAACAGTTACCACATGGATTTCTGGAGCCGTTTCGGCACTAATCCTACTCCAATGGCCTTTGCCGAGTTGTATGTGGGACTGGAGCAGCATATGGTGGATGCACAGGAGAATCCTTACGAGGTAATCTGCAGCAACGGCTTCTATGAGGTGCAGAAGTATGTCATTGAGACCAATCATCTACCTCACCTGCTGGCACTTATCACCAATAATGATTTTTATGGCAACCTGCCTAAGGACCAGCAGGAAATCATTGATCAGGCTGCCGCCTTTGCCCGTGATTACGCCCGTCAGCAGGCCGTAGAGCGCAGTAACTCCCGCATTCAGGAGATTCAGGACCATGGTTCACAAGTAGTAGCTATCAGCGATGAACTGCGCAAGCAATTGCGTCAGAGTGCCCAGTCCGTGTATGACGATATCCGTAAGGTGGTGGGTAATGACGTACTGTTTGAAATGTATACTAAAGAATAATCCTCAATTTTATTCGGGCTCACGCCCTCAAAAACCATTGCCTACCTCGCTTCGCTTCCACTGCGACCGTTGGTTTGTTTCACTCTGAATGACAAATAACAGAAACGATTATCCCCCGGGTAACCATCACGGCCGCCCGAGGGATGAAAACAATCATTCAAAAGTCTTTGCTTTTGAAAACACTCATTCAACTCTTAGTAGTCTTTGTTTTTATTCTTCCACTTTTCTTCAGTGCCTCGCTGAGGATCCACTGAATCTGGCCGTTGACCGAACGGAACTCGTCCTCGGCCCAAGCCTCTATAGCATTCATAGTGGTGCTGTCCACACGCAGTACAAATGTCT
>JAZQPA010000168.1:0-4292 GCA_045628125.1 Bacteroidaceae bacterium | reverse complement strand
CTTGCCGAAACCGGCACGAATAGCATCAAAAATAGAATAATCCATGATGGTCTCGCCGTTAGGGCCTACACCATCCAGCTGCTTCAGGCCACCGTAACGGCTACCCATACCTGCTGCCAAAAGAAATAATGTTGGTTTCATTGTAAAATCATTTTTCTAAATTGCGTACAAAAGTACGTATATTTTTATAATCTCTAAAGTTTCTGTATGTTTTTTTCATTAGAAAGGATAGCCGATGGCAAAGTGCAGGCTCATGCTGTCTTTAAACCGCGGGATATTGTAGTATCCGCTCTTTCCGGTCTTATAGGGGTTGTGGATAGCCACACCCAAATCCAGTCGCAGCACCAGGAACTCCATGTCGTAACGGATACCCACACCCGTACCTACCGCTATCTGTTCCAACGCATTCTTCAATTTGAACTCGGCATTCGGGCGGTCCTCGTCCTTTCGGGTCAGCCATACGTTACCGGCATCCAGGAACACTGCACCGTTGAAATTACCCATCAGGTTGAAACGGTACTCGGCATTGGCCTCCAGCTTCATATCACCGGTCTGATCCAGGAAATATGAATTCTTGGAATGGAATCCACCGGGACCCACGGCACGTACGGTATAGGCACGGATACTGTTGGCACCACCGATATAGAACTGCTCGTTATACGGAGCCACCAGACTGTTGCCATAGGTATAGATGATACCTCCCATCACACGGGTAGCCAAGGAAGACTTCTCTCCTACAGGGAAGTTGCGGCGATACTCTGTGGTAAGTTTCACGAACTGTGCATACGGATTGTGAAACAGCGTCTTATCCTTTTGTTTCCACTCCTGCTTGCCGATAATCTTGGCCAAAGAAATCAGGTTTCCACTCTCAGTTACAGTTGTCTGCCACCAGGTAGGACTGGTCGCATTGCGTGAGCTGTTGTCATAGGTATAGCTGAACATCATAGCAGGAACAAACTGGTCGGCCATACTGAGGAACAACGATTTGTTATGCTCTCGGATTGTGTCGAACCGCTCCGTTGTGCTGTTCAGTTTGCTGAACGTCAGTCGCAACGGAGTCAGCGAATACCGGTGAACCGGAGTCTCTTGCCAGTTGAACGTCAGCTCACTGGTAAAGGACATCAGGTCGAAGAAACCCGCACGATGCAGTTTATCTGCCGCAAAGCGCACCAGGGTGGAACGCGGATGACGGGAGCGCAGGTTGATCAATTTTGGCAACATGATGCGGGGAAATTCCCAAGACATGGAAGCACCCAGTTCGTAGGAATTGATGCGGGAAGAGCTCTCACCCACCTTACGCTGGGTCTGCCACTCATACGAGCCGTTCAGGTCGAAGCGGAACGTCTCACCACCGCGGAAGATATTCTTACGCACCACGCCAAAGTCCAGTTTAGGACCCACCTGACCGTTACTCTTGGTACGCACATCGGCCTTGAGCTCGGCACTCAGCGGTTTGTCCATTACCGCATCCAGGGTGACATCCAATACGTCACAAGTAGAAGTGGTATCGTGTGGAGCGAAATCGAAATTCAGTTGACTGAAGATGCCCAACTCATTCAAACCCTTCTCGGACAACTGGTATTTCTCCAGCGAGAACACCTCGTCCGGGCGGAAATAGATATCATGCACCAGCACCTTAGGACGCACCGGCACCTTCTTTCCCCGGTAGAACACCTTCATGCGGCGGGTCTGCAGGGAATCACGCAGACGGCGGCTGTTGGAACTGTTGCGCAGGTTCACACGCAGGTCACCGATCTTCCAGGCATGACGCGCGTTCTGAGGAATTCCCGCCTGAGCCACAGGCTCCATGCGCAACTGCACCTTCCAAGGTTCCATGACGGTATCGGCCTTATAAGTCAGGTATTCCGGTTTATAATAAAAGTAACCGTTGTTCTGCAACAGGCCCGCTATACGGTCGCGCTCAATATCCAGCTTACGGGCACTGAAGGCATCACCCTTGCGCAGGAACGACTCCTGACGGGTGGAATCAATCAGATTCCGCGTAAATGCATCGAAGTTGTGGTACTCAATGGAATCCAGCGTATAAGGCTGCTGCATATCCACATAATAATTGATCTTGGCCTTACGCTCGTTCTTAGGATTAGGCACAATCTCGTGCGACACCTTGCTACGGAAATAGCCATAGTTCTGCAGGGTGACCGATGCCATACGGGTACGCAAGGTAGGGTTCACCGTAGATATAAGCACCGGCTCATTACCGAAGCTGTTGTTCAGCCACTTGCCGATACCTGTCGTATCCCTGGAGAAACTGTTATGCACCCACAGGCCGATTGGGAATGGTGTGGTAATCTTGGAACTGCCCAGCAAGGCACCGTTAGGCGCAGCCTCCAGGGCCGCCAGAACCTCACCCACAATCAGCTGTCCGTGCTGGCTCTTATCCTCGTTGTCTATCTTGATCTTGTCAATACCTCGGTACAGCACCTCCCCTTCCTGCAATCCGGAAGTGGTGGAGCAGGCCGTAAGCATGGCCAGGATAAGGCAAGCCAACAGATTATATCGTATATTTCTTTTCATTATTCCTGTTTCTCCTTCATTTTCTGATCCAGATACTGGCGCTGGCGCTCGGCTTTCTCCAACAGATCATTCTCGTCGTGATGATGATGACCCTCACCGTGCTGATGCTGGTCCTCCTCACCCTCATGTCTGTGCCTGTCCTCTTCCTCAGCCTGCTCGCGGCGCAGCTGGCGTTCCATATTGATACGGTCACGCTGCGCACTATTGCGGAAGATAAACAGCTCACCCAGTCGGGTCATCTTCTTGCGCAGGACTATACCACCTCCGGTCTCCTTGATCTGACCGTCCAGCAGGGCATCGAAATTGCTCTCATGGAACAGACGCACATAGCGGGTACCACTGTTGTCCAGACGGTACTCCAGTGAGATATCATCGATGAACGAGTCATTCTCCACCTGACTGCCCGAAGAAGACACCTTTCCGCCGATGATGATGCTCACACGGTTGCCCCACAGACGCTTGGCAAAGCGGAACGAGTAGTCGGTGGTGGACTTACCCTCGCGGCTGGTACCATCCTCGATACCGAACTGCACATCGATAGTCTTCAGGGCACTTCCGGCAATGGATGAGATTTCACTCTGCAGGAACGAGCTCAGTGCCGAGTTCATGTTCAGACCACCGCCCTTACCGGCAGAATTCTCAATGTTATATATACCTGTAGCCAGCATGGTTACCGCCAGACGACCCTGAGTCTCCTTCGACATACTTGCCAGATCGTTCTGAACGGTGATATCCTCAGGAGCCTCGATGGTAAACTCCAGACCCATATCACTCAATGTCTTGGTAATCAGCACACCCACATTAAAGTCCACTGTACGCGATGCACCACCCTCGCCGTTGCTCACCGACGAGCGCATACGCTCGGTGGCCGTGATGTTCAGCTTAGGATTCATCACATCACCCGTAAACTCCACATAGCTGCCGGTGGCAATCTTGAACGTCTTGAGCGGAATGACAGGAAGCGCATATTTCATCTCACCCTCGTTGATGGTATAGCGGCCATTCATCAGCAGCTTACCCTCCGGAGTGAAGCGGAGAATCAGGGTTCCTCCACCAATCAGATCCACATAGCTCTCGCGGTTGCTGCTCAGGTCGCAACTGACCTTGGCACCCTCGTCGATATTGATTTCCAGACGGGCATCCACACCCGAAAGCTGCTTGCGCACAATCTCCTGATCCACCAGGATGGTATCGTTAAAGTCCACAAAGGTCACCAGCTCGCTCAAACGGTCCTCCACAGTCAGTGGCGAATCCTTAAGCACATAAGCCACATCGGTAGAGCCCAGCAGACTGACAGACCCCTTCAGTTTCAGCTCATCCAGCGGTCCGGTCACCGTGGCATTGGCGTCCACGTATGCCTTACCGTAAACCAGTGACTGAGAGTTCTTTGGTTTATCGATGATATTGAAATTAGTAGCCCTCATGGACAGGTTCAGCAGGATATTCTCCAGATCACTGAAATCCACCGTACCGTTCAGGGTCATCTTATCATTATTCTCGGCCAGCAGGTTCAGGTTTCTCATGGACAACCGGCTATTATTGATATTCATCTCCTTATCCTCCAAGCGCAGGTTGACCGCATACATATCCGAATACAGGAACACCGAATCCGTCTTCAGTGTACCGTTGATGAGAGGCGATGCCGTGTTGCCCTCCAGATGGAAACGGCCCTCCATGATACCCCTCATGCCCACTACGTGATCCGGAATGAAACCGTTCACCATATCGGCAGGGAAACGGTACAGGATGGTCTCCAA
>JAZQPA010000167.1:0-6538 GCA_045628125.1 Bacteroidaceae bacterium | reverse complement strand
TCTGGCTATCAAGTTGATGCGCAGCTTTGTGGAGCGCACGCCCTTTTTGGAACTGAAAGGGGCGTTTCTAAATCCGATGGATGCGCTGGCAGCGGTTAACGAGGATATTCAACTGATTTTCCTGGATATCAACATGCCGGGCATTACCGGATTGGAACTGTCCAAACTGGTTTCTGCACCAACCCGCATCATCTTTACCACGGCTTACAGGGAATATGCCTTTGACAGTTACGAGGTGCAGGCGCTGGATTATCTGCTGAAACCAATCAGCTACCCTAAATTCTTGAAGGCTGTTACCCGTGGCAAGGACTATTTTGACCAGTTGAATGCTGCTGCTCAGGTGAATCCGTCCATTCAGGCGGCTCCGGTGGAGAATCAGGATTATATTTTTGTGAAGTGCGAGTTCAAACAGGTGCGCATCGATTTGGATAAAGTGCTGTATGTGAGTGGCATGCGTGATTATGTGCGCATCCGACTTAAGGATCGGAAGATTCCTGTTACCGCATTATCCACCATGAAGGCTATGGAGGAGAAACTGCAGGAACCACGTTTCATGCGTGTGCACCGTTCGTATATTGTTGCTATGGATAAGATAGAGACAGTGGAGCGCAACTGCATTACGATTGGTGGTGAGGTCATTCCTGTCTCGGAAACCAATCAGGAACATTTTTTTGAATTATTGAAATAACAGATAGTATGGGATTGGAGGTATATAGAGAGAAGGTTTCTGCGTGTGACCGGAAACTGATGGAGATTCTGAAGGAACGTATGGAAGTGTGTTCCCGGATAGGTGAGTATAAAAAGGAACATGATCTGCCCGTGATTCAATCTGATCGCTATCAGAAACTGATGGACATGTGGGCAAATGAAGCAGTGGAATATGGATTAGACAGGGATTTTGCCTGCCAATTGTTTGAACTGATTCACGGCGAGAGTGTCCGTATTCAGAACGATATAGAAAAAGGTGAGCGTTAATTGCTCACCTTTTTAATTATTTAATGATCTCAGCCAATTTATCAGCCAACTTATCAGCAGTAACACTGAAGAACTCAACATTTCCTTCTGGGTTGATGATGTAGAATGAAGGAATCCAAGCAATCTTGTAATCCTTGTTGATCTCGGTCTCTTTCCACTTCTTCAACTCGGTAACCTGTGGCCAAGGAATATTGTACTTCTCAACAGCCTCGGTCAGTTTTGCAGCATCGTCATCGAATGAGATACCCAAGAACTCAACACCCTTTGGATTATACTGGTTGTACAGCTCAATCAGAGCAGGAGTTTCCTTGCGGCAATCAGGACACCATGATGCCCAGAAATCCAGAACTACATATTTACCCTTGAACTGCTCCAGAGTATAGGTCTCGCCAGCCAGAGTCTTCAATGAAATGGCAGGAGCCTTGGTTCCCTCAGGTACACCAGCTGGAGCTTCTGCTGCAGAAACTTCCTCAGCAGCCTCTTCTGCTACCTCCTCAGCTGCCTCTGTAGGAGCCTCGGTCTTGGTGTTTGAAGAACCACATGCTGTGAAAAATACGGTAGCCATAGCTACACACAAAAACATTAATTTTTTCATTTTTACCTTAGTTTATGATATTTGTTTGCAAAAGTAGGAAAAAACCTTTAATTGTCTTCTATTTTTACGGAAAAAGACTCCCGACGTTATGAAAATAGTATTTTTGAAGCCTAAAATTTGCATATTCCGATTCTTTGCTCTACATTTGCAATCGCAAAAAGTAAACAAATGAGATTGACTTCTGTACATCATCACCATCACGTACTCAACGATTAAATCGGTGGGCTGATGTCTGTGTGTATAGATGTTTTGGGATGGCTTGCCGGTTGGTAAGCCTTTTTTTATGAATATAAATAAACGCGATAATATGTTAAGAATAGCAGTACAGTCAAAAGGTCGTCTGTTTGAGGAGACCATGAACATGCTCGCAGAGAGCGACATTAAGTTGAGCACTTCAAAACGAACTTTACTGGTGCAGTCCAAGAACTTTCCGGTAGAGGTGCTTTTCCTGAGAGATGACGATATTCCTCAGACAGTGGCTAGCGGTGTGGCTGATTTGGGTGTAGTAGGAGAGAACGAGTTCGTGGAGCGTGATGAGGATGCTGAGATTATCCGCCGTCTGGATTTCAGTAAGTGCCGCCTGTCACTGGCCATTCCTAAGGCCATCGACTATCCGGGAGTTGAGTGGTTTCAGGGTAAGAAGATTGCCACTTCCTATCCGGGCATTTTGTCCAAGTTCATGAAGAAGAATGGCATTGAGGCTGATATTCATGTGATTACTGGTTCTGTTGAAATTGCTCCGGGTATTGGTTTGGCCGATGGTATCTTTGATATTGTAAGTTCCGGTTCTACCCTGGTAAGCAATAATCTGCGTGAGGTAGAGGTGGTTATGCACAGTGAGGCATTGCTGATTGGTAACAAGAACCTGTCGGATGATAAGAAAGAAATCCTGGAAGAACTGTTGTTCCGCATTCAGGCGGTAAAGACAGCAGAGGATAAGAAATATGTGCGCATGAATGTGCCAAATGATAAACTGGAAGAAGTGGTATCCGTATTGCCTGGTATGCGAAGCCCAACAGTTATGCCATTGGCTACCGAGGGATGGAGCAGTGTTCATACCGTTTTGGATGAGGATCGTTTCTGGGAGATTATCGGTAAGCTGAAAGCGGCAGGTGCCGAAGGTATTCTGGTTTCACCTATCGAGAAGATGATTCCATAAGCCTGTCCGTTGGACAGGAATTGACAATTGACAATTGATTAGTAAAATGCGAGTTATTAAATATCCTTCCCGTGAGCAATGGGATGAAATCTTAACCCGTCCTGCTCTGGATGTAGAGAAACTCCGTGCTACCGTTAATGGGGTATTGGAGAAGGTACGCACTCAGGGTGATGAAGCCGTTAAGGAGTTTGAGTTGGCATTCGATAAGGTGCAGTTGCCTGCCTTGTCCGTATCGGATGAGGAATGGGCAGAAGCCGAGAGTCTGGTGGATGATGAGTTGAAGAATGCTCTGGTGCTGGCACATGAGAATATTGCCAAGTTTCATGCTGCACAGCAGTTTACTGGCCAAAAGGTTGAGACTCAACCGGGTGTGACTTGCTGGCAGAAAGCTATGCCTATTGAAAAAGTGGGCTTGTATATTCCCGGAGGTACCGCACCACTGTTCTCTACTGTTCTGATGCTGGCTACTCCTGCTAAGATTGCCGGTTGCAAGGAAATCGTGCTGTGTACACCTCCAAACCGCGAGGGTAAGGTAAATCCTGCCATTCTGATGGCGGCACGCATTGCCGGTGTGAGCAAGATTTTCAAGATTGGTGGTGTTCAGGCCATTGCCGCCATGGCTTACGGTACAGAGAGCGTACCAAAGGTATACAAGATTTTCGGTCCTGGAAACCAGTATGTTGTGGCTGCCAAGCAGGCAGTATCACTGAAGGATGTGGCTATCGATATGCCTGCTGGACCTAGTGAGGTGGAGGTGTTGGCCGATGAGGCAAGTAATCCTGTGTTTGTGGCTGCTGACCTGTTGTCACAGGCAGAGCACGGTGTGGATAGTCAGGTGCTGCTGATTACTACCAGCGAATCGCTTATTGATAAGGTGCAGGAAGAGGTAGAGCGACAGTTGAATCTGCTTCCACGCAAGGATTTGGCAGCACGTGCATTGGAAAACAGTCAGATTGTGTTGGTGAGCAATCAGGAGGAGATGATGGAAATGAGTAATGCTTACGCTCCTGAACACCTGATTATCAGCACATCCAATTATATGGAACTGGCTGAAAAGGTACAGAATGCAGGTAGTGTTTTCCTGGGCAATTACAGTTGTGAGAGTGCCGGTGACTATGCCAGTGGTACCAATCATACCCTTCCAACCAACGGCTATGCCAAGGCTTACAGCGGTGTGTGTCTGGATAGCTTTATCCGTAAGATTACCTTTCAGGAACTTACTGCCGAGGGAATCCGCCGCATAGGTCCTGCCGTTGAGATTATGGCTGCCAACGAACAGTTGGATGCCCACAAGAATGCAATGACGGTAAGAATTGCTTCTATTGATAACTAATGTCATTTTGAGCGAAGCCAAAAAATAGCCTCGCTAGAAAGATAAAGAATATGAAGGAACTAAAAGAACTGGTTCGCCCTAACATCTGGGCACTGGAACCATACAGCTCTGCACGTGACGAATATAAGGGAGTTGAGGCTACCGTATTTCTGGATGCCAACGAAAGCCCTTACAATGGACCTATCAACCGATATCCTGATCCGCTGCAGAATGAGGTGAAGGAGTTGCTGGCACCTGTCAAGAATGTGCGCGCTGAGCAACTGTTTCTGGGTAACGGTAGCGATGAGGCCATCGATTTGGTTTACCGCTGTTTCTGTGAACCTCGTGTGGATAATGTGGTGGCCATTGCACCTACTTATGGCATGTATAAGGTATGTGCCGACATTAATGAAGTGGAATACCGCACCGTATTGCTGGATGAGGATTTCCAGTTTACTGCCGATGCTTTGCTGGCTGCAGCCGACCGCCTTACCAAGGTAATGTGGCTGTGTTCTCCCAATAATCCTACCGGTAACCGACTGAATACTAAGGAAATTGTATCACTGCTGACCCGTTTCCAGGGTATTGTGGTGGTGGATGAGGCTTATATCGATTTCAGCAGTGAGCCTTCATTCAGCCAGGTATTGGATAAATTCCCTAACCTGATTGTCCTGCAGACATTCTCTAAGGCATGGGCCAGTGCCGGTATGCGATTGGGTATTGCCATGGCATCGCCCGAGATTATCGGTATTTTTAATAAGGTGAAGTATCCTTATAATGTGAACCTGCTTACTCAGGCACAGGCAAAGGAAATCCTGAGCAAACGCCTGGATGTGGAGCGTTGGGTGCGACTGATTCTGGAGGAGCGCGGTCGCCTGATGAAGGCATTTAATGATCTGCCTATCTGCCTGAAGGTTTATCCTACTGATTCCAACTTCTTCCTGGCTCGCATGACTGATGCCAATGCCATTTATAAGTATCTGGTTAGCAAGGGTATCATTGTGCGCAACCGTTCCAAGATTCAGCTGTGCAACAGTTGCCTGCGCGTAACCATCGGTACCAAGGCCGAGAATACCGCACTGCTGTCAGCATTACGAATGTATAAATAAAGGATCATGCAGAGAGTACTTTTCATAGACAGAGACGGCACCCTGATTCAGGAACCCGCTGATGAACAGATAGATGCCTTTGAGAAACTGGTGTTTGTGCCAGGCATGTTCAAGAACCTGAGTTTCATTGCAGAGAAACTGGATTTCAAGTTGGTGATGGTGAGCAATCAGGACGGATTGGGCACATCTTCTTTCCCTGAGGATACCTTCTGGCCGGTTCACAATTTCATCCTGCAGACACTGGAAGGTGAGGGTATCCGCTTTGATAAGCAGCATATCGATTGCCATTTCCCTGAGGATAACCATCCAGACCGTAAGCCCGGTACCGGCATGCTGACTGAATACCTGAACAATCCGGAGTATGATTTGGCCAACAGCTATGTGATTGGTGACCGTGAAAGCGATGCTCAATTGGCGGTAAATATGGGATGTAAGTCGCTTATTCTGGGTAAGGACGGCATGAATTGGGATAAAATTGCCGAGATTCTGTTTGCCGGTGAGCGTACCGCTCGTGTGCAGCGCACTACCAAGGAAACCGACATTTGTGTAGAGTTGAATCTGGACGGTACAGGTAAAACTGACATCCATACCGGTTTGGGATTCTTTGACCACATGCTGGAGCAGATAGGTAAGCATGGCGGTATGGATCTGACCATCCGTGTGAATGGTGATTTGTATGTGGATGAGCATCATACCATCGAGGATACCGGTTTGGCTTTGGGTGAGTGTTTCCTTCAGGCTTTAGGCAGCAAGCGTGGTATTGAGCGTTATGGCTACTGTCTGCCTATGGACGATTGCCTGTGTCAGGTGGCACTGGATTTTGGCGGACGTCCATGGCTGGTATGGGATGCTGAGTTTCGTCGTGAAAAGATTGGCGAGATGCCTACCGAGATGTTCTTCCATTTCTTCAAGAGCCTGAGCGACACATCGAAGATGAACCTGAATATCAAGGCAGAGGGCGATAACGAGCACCACAAGATTGAAGGCATCTTCAAAGCATTAGCAAGAGCATTGAAGATGGCTGTGAAAAGAGACATTTACCACTATCAGTTGCCATCCAGCAAAGGAGTGTTATAAAAATAAAGGAGTCAATGATTTGACTCCTTTATTTATTTTATAGATTCTTGCATTCTTCTATCCATAATTCACTGCTGGCATCGCTTGGCATACGCCAGTCGCCGCGAGGGCTCAGCGTGATACTTCCCACCTTAGGACCATCCGGCAGGCAACTGCGCTTGAACTGCTGACTGAAGAATCTCCAGCAGAAGGTGCGGAGCCATTTCTTGATGGTATCCTCGTCGTAAGTGCCTTCGAATGCCTTGCTGGCCATGGCAAATATCTTGGCAGGACGGAAACCGAAACGCATGAAATGATAGATGAAGAAATCA
>JAZQPA010000166.1:0-9649 GCA_045628125.1 Bacteroidaceae bacterium | reverse complement strand
GGTGTCACGCTGTCACTGTCACTCTTTTGCTCTATTTTGTGTCTTTACCACACACTAAATAAAAAGCCCCACCGTTTGGTGAGGCTTTATAATTTTTAATATACTGAGAACTCGTAGCAACGAACGGTTGAACCCTCGCTCTGGTCGGGTTTGGTGAAGGTCAGCTTCACGTAGCGGGCCTTAACCGGTGTCTTCAGCAGGCGGTCGGTCTCCAGGGCGGTATTATCGAATACCTCGTCCACCTTCTGCCACTCATCGTTGGCATTCAGCTTCACCTGCAGGTTGTACTCCTTACCGATGTAGTCCAGTGACTCCATACCGGCATGGAACACGCGCCAGCCTGTTACATCAAACTCCTTCTCCATATCCACAACGATGTACTTGTTCTTCACATCGCTGACATCGCACCACTTGGTACTGATATCATCGTCCAGCGCCAGAGCAGCACGCTCGGCATAGTGAATCTCACCGCTCTTCTCGATGATTGGCTTATCTGCCACATAGTTGCGCTTGGCAGGTGCGTTCTCATCAGCCTCGAGCATAGGCAATTCGATGCCCAGGACATTGCTCAGCGGAGTCAGCACGTTGTGTGTATCGTTCACAGCGGTTGCGGCAAATACCACGATGTTGGCATTGTCAGGCAAGGTGAGGGTAGTAGCTCCTGCAGGAACATCCAGACCGATGCTGAACATGTAGGTGAACTCGTAAGGCATATCGGCATTCTTGGCCATATCGTGTCGGTGTGTACCTACAAAGGCTACATCGGCATTCTTCAGGAAGGCCTCGGTGTGATCCTTGTGGCCCCACTGACCGTAGAAACCGGAGAAGTATGGCACATTGGCCTTCTGCTCCTTGTTGCCTACACGGAAGGTTCCCATCTGGTCCTCAGTAGTGGCAGCGGCCAACAGATATACCTTATTGTAATTGCCTGCAGGAAGAGCTACCTCCTGACCGCGGCATTTCACGGCATTCATAGAATCTGGTGCTGACAACTGGAAGCGGATGCCCTTGAAATCCAGGGTTTCAGGCAACAGCTCGGCAGCGTATGAGGCACCCTTACCGTCAAAGTTGACTGTGCTGCGGAATGCGTTGTAGCTGGCTGCCTTCAGGTTGAATGGCAATGCAACAGGCTGAGCATCAGCAGCCTTAGGAGTGCTGTTGTTCATCTTTACCTTGAAGCTCTTGATTCCGAATGGCTGCATCTGGAACTTCAGGTCATTGCCCTGCAGGGTAGCGGCACCGATGGTCTCCTCCATACCGTTTACTTCCTCGGCGCTGATTACCTGACCGTTCAGGGTAAAGGTAACATCCTGAGCGGCCTTACCGGTCATCTCGTAGAAACGAACGATATAGGCATCCTCGTTCTCAGCCTTCTTGAACGCTCTGAGCAGTACGTTAGGATTGCTGGTCTGTGCCAATGAGTAAGAACGGCCCAGAGTGCCCTTGTGCTTAGGAGCCACAAATGCCAGAACCGGCTGGTTCAGTTCCTCGGCCTTCTGAGGGATAAGGTTCTCCTGCAGACTGCCCTTGTGACCTACGATAGAATAGGTGAAGGTGTGGTGACCGAAATCCTGCTTGTTCTGGTAGCTGTAACCGCCCTTGGTGCTTGGGGTGTGCATCAGGGTCAGACGGAAGGTGTTGTCGCTTGGCTTGTCCCAACCGTACTTGCCGTTGTTCAGTACAGCCACACCGTAATCGCCTGACTTATCGGTCAGATCAGCCCACTGGTGTGCATATACCTCGTAAGCCTGTGGGATATTGTTGCCGCGCATGATGTGACCTAAGCCCAAATCGTATGCTGCCTCAGGATTGGATACCTGCAATGGGAACTCGGCCTTGAGCAAGGCATCGGTGGTGGCCCAATCGATTTCATTCACAAAGTCGATGCGGTCGCTCTGGCCGCCTTCGGTCAACTGGATGGTCTGCTTGATCTTGGAATCGCCATAGGTACGCTCCACGCAGATGGCACCACGAACAGGGCCTTGCTCTACGATAGAGATCTTGACATTGTCCTTCACATCCACTGGAGTCTGCTGCAGGGTCTGAATCATGATTTCCCATGCTGGCCATGAGTAGGATGGGTTGCTGGTGAACATGGCCAGACGTACAGCCTTGCCGTTCTCAACCAGTTCCTTATTGTTGCGCTTATCAAAGATTGAGCTCAAATCGCCGTTAGCATTGAAAGTCAGCTTGTAAATGCTGTTCTCCAGAGTGTTGGCGGTGGCCTTTACACCGGTAGCCTGCTTGGCTGCACCGTTGCGCAGATCGTAAACCGCATAACCCAAGGCTGGAACAGAAGCATGTACCAGCAGCACCTTCTCGCCATTCTTCTCGGTCAACTGTGCAGGAACGGGCTGGTTCTTCTCGTTGAATACAGCGGCATTCTTCATGCCCTTTGGCAGGGCAATCTCAACCACCTCGTTAGCTGCAAAACCACTGGCATTATACAGCACCACCGGAGTGCCCTTTACCTGAGTGTCCAACTGGCGTGAGAATGAGCCGGCTGCACTGGTCAGGATGTTCTTGAATCCGGTAAGTGACAGCAACTCGTCATTCCATGAGAACTCGTAGGCACGTGGAATACTGGTTCCGGTCAAATCATCGTGGAACTGATGGAAAATGAATCGCTTATAGTTCTCGTTCAGTCCCTCCAACGGATAAGTCATCTGTCCGGTAAGGTTGGCCATGACGGCTGCACGCTCGGCAGCAGCACTCAACTGCTCGTTGCGGCGGTTGTACAGTTTCATGGCTGCCTGCGAGGTATAGCAACCGGTGCCGTGAACATCCATCAGCAACTCGCCCTTGAATACAGGCAGTTCCGGATGATTCTCGTATGGCAGGTAATCCTTGTACAGCTGATCGCTGGTGGCACTGATAATCTGAATGTCGCCCTTGCCGTTCACACCCTTCTCCACAGCACGAACTGACTCGATGGTAGGAGAGCCACCGGTATCACCGGTACCGTAATAATGATAAGAGGTGCGGATAGGACTCTTCTCGATGATGGCTTTCAGGCTCTTGTTCTGGCTCAAATCCTCATCGGGCCACTTGGTGGTATAGTTGTGCGCCTCGCCAACCAGCATGATGCGCTTGCCGTCGATACCTTCCCACAAACCAATCTCGAACGGAATCTTACTGTCGCCGTAGAATGGCACATGACGCCACATCAGCTTCTGGGTAGAGAAACCGATCAGACCGCTGTGTGCGGAGATGGATGGCAGGATATAGCTGAAACCGAAACAGTCGGGCAGGAAGATGTCGGTACCCTTCACGCCCAATTCCTTCTGGTAGAAGTTCTGTCCGTACAGAATGTTACGGGTGAAAATCTCGGCCGAACCGATGTTGGTGTCGTTGGCATCCCAGGTACTGCCGGTAACGTGCCAACGGCCCTGTTTAACGTACTCCTTTACACGCTCGTACTCAAAAGGATAGTACTCCTTCATCCAAGCGTACTTGATAGCACCCTCGAAGTTGAATACATAGTTAGGATATTTTTCCAGCAGCAGGATGTTGTTCCGCATGGTCTTGGGAATGAACTCGCTGATGGAACGCTGGATGTCCCAGTTCCACTGAGTGTCGAAGTGCGCATTCGATACGATGTACGCCTTGTCCTTGTTTTGTGCTTGAGCAGTGAGACTGGCTAACACCAGTGCACTGAAAAGAATGTGTTTTTTCATTTATAAATAATGTATATTTGATGATATGGATGCAAAGATAGTGTTTTTACTTTAAAAAGTATGTATGAACATATAAAAAACAACACCCCGACCGTTTCACAACGCCCGGGATGCACCAACTTGATAACAATAAATACTTCGTACTAGAACGCGTAGTTTTTTTCAATATAACTTATGAATGCTTTATTCAGCATACGGTAACCGCCCGGAGTAGGGAAATTACCGGTAAAATACCAGTCGCCGGTGTGGTTAGGACAGGCTTTCTGCTGTCCCTCAATGGTCTGGTAGATGATCTCTACCGGAGTGCTAACATCCGATGGTTTCAGCAATTCCACAATCTTACGGCTGATTTCCTGGTCGGTAAACGGCTCATAGATATCCTTCACCACATTCTGAATCTGCTCCATCGGCAGATTCTCCTGCTGCTTGGCTTTGCGGTAGGCATTGGTGATGATCTGCTGCATGCCCCGTTCCTCCAGCAGGGCAATGGCGGCTCTGAAGGCGATGAACTGCTCCATACTGCTCATATCGATACCGTAATAGTCCGGATAACGGATCTGAGGAGAAGAGGATACGATGATGATCTTCTTCGGGCTCAGGCGGTTCAGAATACCGATAATGCTCTGACGCAGGGTAGTACCGCGCACGATACTGTCGTCAATAACCACCAGATTATCCACCTTTGGCACCAGACTGCCGTAGGTGATATCGTAGACATGAGCAGCCAGATCATTACGGCTGTTGCCCTCGGCAATAAAGGTACGCAACTTGATATCCTTGATGGCCACCTTCTCACTGCGCACGCGCATGGACAGGATTTTCTCCAGTTCCGCATGATCAGGCTTATGGCCCAATTCTTCAATCTTCTTTACTTTCAGCTCATTGAGGTAGTTGTCCATACCCTCCAGAAGTCCGTAGAAGGCCACTTCGGCTGTATTCGGAATGAAAGAGATAACGGTATGCTCCACATCGTAATCCACAGCAGGAAGAATCTGCTCCACCAGGTTGCGGCCCATTTCCTTGCGCTCCTGATAGATATCCACGTCACTTCCGCGGCTGAAATAGATGCGCTCAAACTGGCAGGCACGCTTAATCTGAGGGGCGTTTACCTGCTCCAGGCGCATCTGGCCGTACTTGTTCATGAACAGTGCCTGTCCCGGTTCCAGTTCCGTAATCTGCTCGGCCTTGACGTTCAGAACGGTCTGAATTACGGGGCGTTCGGATGCTAAAACCATGATTTCATCGTCACAATACCAGAATGCGGTACGGATTCCCCAAGGGTCGCGGATGGCAAATGACTCGCCACTACCGGTCAATCCACAGATCACATAACCGCCATCCCAGAAGCAGCTGCTGGTGCGCAGCACATTGGCCAGGTTCACACGGTTCTCAATCTCCAGCGTCAGGTTCATGCCTTCCAGGCCTTCTTCCATACACTGGTTGTAGCAGCGCTCCACCTCACGGTCCAGACGGTGTCCCACCTGTTCCAGCATGATGTAGGTATCGGCATATTTTCGCGGATGCTGTCCGTGAGCTACAATCTCCTCGAACACCTTATCCACATTGGTAAGGTTGAAATTGCCGCAAAGCGCCAGATTCTTGGCACGCCAGTTGTTGCGGCGCAGGAACGGATGGATGAACTCCATACCGCTCTTTCCGGTGGTACTGTAGCGCAGATGGCCCATATAAGCCTCGCCGATGAAAGGGGATTCGGCAGTAGCCCCTTTGGCCAGATCGGCATTAATGGAGTTGAACACCTCGGTAATGGCACTGGTTCCTGCAGCACGCTCACGGAACATATATTCATCGCCAGGCTCGGCATTCAGTCGCACACAAGCCAGACCGGCACCTTCCTGTCCGCGGTTGTGCTGCTTCTCCATCAGCAGGTACATCTTGTTCAAGGCATACATGAACGTACCATACTTTTCTTTGTAATATTCAAGCGGTTTTAGCAGGCGAATCATGGCCACGCCACACTCATGCTTCAGTTGTTCCATATCTTAATATGCTTGTTCGTGAACGCCTTTTACAGCACGACCGCTTGGGTCGTTCATATTCTTCCAGGCTGCATCCCATTCCAGTGCGATAGCGGTAGAGCAGGCTACGGATGCCTCGTGAGGCACACTCAGGGCTGCGCTGTTGCTTGGGAAATGCTCCTCGAAAATGCAGCGGTAATAGTATTCCTCCTTGCAGAGCGGAGTATTGATAGGGAAGCGCTGTGCGGCATGTGCCATCTGGTCATCGGATACAGCCTCCTCGGTAATCTTCTTCAGAGTATCAATCCACGAATAACCTACACCATCGCTGAACTGCTCTTTCTGGCGCCAAGCAATCTCCTCAGGAAGCATGTCGGCAAATGCCTCGCGAACGATGCGCTTCTCGATGTTGCTTCCAGGACACATCTTAGCGGATGGATTGGTGCGCATGGCCACATCCAGGAATTCCTTATCCAGGAATGGCACACGGCCCTCAACACCCCATGCAGACAGACTCTTATTGGCACGCAGACAGTCGTACAGGTGCAACTTGCCCAATTTGCGGACGGTCTCCTCATGGAATTCCTTGGCATTCGGTGCCTTATGGAAGTACAGGTAACCGCCAAAAATCTCATCAGCACCCTCGCCACTCAGCACCATCTTGATACCCATGGACTTGATGACACGGGCCAACAGGTACATAGGAGTAGATGCACGGACGGTGGTTACATCGTATGTCTCAATGA
The DNA here is from genome assembly GCA_045628125.1 of Bacteroidaceae bacterium. Classification (GTDB taxonomy): domain Bacteria; phylum Bacteroidota; class Bacteroidia; order Bacteroidales; family Bacteroidaceae; genus Minthousia. Next base: position 3,250 of record JAZQPA010000166.1, on the reverse strand, counting down.
AATAGATGACATCACGGATAGCATCCAGACCCTCCTGAATGGTGTAGTTAATCTCATGATGTACAGTACCGATATGATCGGCCACCATGCGGGCCTTGGCCAAATCAGGGGCGCCCTTCAAGCCCACTGCAAAAGAGTGGAGGCGAGGCCACCATGCCTTGGAATTACCATCGTCCTCGATACGCTTCTCAGCAAATTTCTGGGTAATGGCGCTGATAACGCTACTGTCCAGACCGCCTGAAAGCAGTACACCGTAAGGCACATCACTCATCATCTGCTTCTTAACGGCATCGCGCAGAGCCTGACGGATATCCTCGCTGCTGGCATAATTATCCTTCACCGCATCATATTCCATCCAGTCGCGCTGATACCAGCGCTGCAGTCCCGGTTCCTTGCTCCAGTAGTAATGACCTGGCAGGAAAGGCTCGTAGTACTCGCAGTTGCCTTCCAAAGCCTTCAACTCGCTGGCAACGTATACTTTACCGTCGCTGTCATGACCGATATACAAGGGAATAACGCCAATCTGATCACGGGCAATCAGGAACGCATCCTCTTCCTCGTCATACAGGGCAAAAGCGAAGATACCGCTCAGATCTTCCAGGAAGTTGATGCCTTTCTCACGATACAGAGCCAGAATTACCTCGCAGTCGCTACCGGTCTGGAACTGATACTTTCCGGCAAAACGCTTACGGATTTCCTGATGATTATAGATTTCACCGTTTACTGCCAGCACTTGCTTGCCATCGGTTGAGAAAAGGGGCTGCTTACCGCTCTCAGGGTCAACAATACTGAGGCGCTCGTGAGCCAAAATGGCGGTTTTACCGCAATAAATACCGCTCCAGTCTGGTCCGCGGTGACGGATCTTCTGACTCATCTTCAGCGCCTTCTGGCGCAATTCTGGAGTCTGATCCTTAATATTGAAAATTGAAACTATTCCGCACATAGGAAAAAAATTCAGAAATTTTTTTTAATTGATAATTGACAATTGAGAATTGACAATTATTTATTTTAAGAACTTATCAACTAATTTTGCAGTTTCACGTCCAGAAGCCATGGCACGAACTACCAGAGAGGCACCGTTGGCAGCATCACCGCATACAAATACGTTCTTGGCATATTCAGGATGCTGTGGCTTCAGGAATCCCATGGCCAGGAAACAGATTTCGCACTTGATAACCTCAGGCTCACCGGCTTCCACCATCAGTGGGCGACCGCCTTCAGGATTTGGTTTCCAGTCAATTGGCTGAACACGTACACCAGTCAACTTACCATCTTTTCCGATGAATTCAAGGGAATTGATGTTCCAGCGGCGGGTACAACCTTCCTCGTGTGAAGAGGTGGTCTTCAGTACACGTGGATAATTAGGCCATGGATTCTGTGGGTCTTCAGGTCCTTCCACTGGTTTTGGCATAATCTCAATCTGGGTAACTGACTTACAGCCCTGACGGTGTGAGGTTCCGATACAGTCGCTACCGGTATCACCACCACCGATCACCAATACGTCCTTGCCCTTGGCGGTTACACGCTCGTCCTTACTGAACTCCATACCTGCCAGAACACGATTCTGCTGTGACAACAGCTCCAATGCCAGGTGAACACCCTTCAGCTCACGTCCCGGAATATTCAGGTCGCGTGCAGTAGGAGTACCGGTAGAAACCACTACAGCATCGAACTTTCCAGCCAAACCATCCGTGTTAGTCAATTCGTTTAAGTCAATGGCTGCATTAAATTGGAACTCAATTCCTTCTGCAACCAACATACGCATACGGCGATTGATGATTTCCTTGTTCAACTTGAAGTTTGGAATACCGTAACGCAACAAACCTCCGGCATCCTCATTCTTCTCGAAAACAGTCACCTGATAACCCATCTGATTCAGGCGGTTGGCAGCAACCAAGCCAGCAGGACCGGCACCAATCACAGCTACGGTCTTACCGTTACGCTCGTAAGTCTGAGGAGTGATGTAGTTTTCACGCCATGCAGCCTCGGTAATGGCAGCCTCGTTCTCGCGGTTGGTAGTTGGTGCATGATCAGTAAGGTTCAATACGCAAGCCTTCTCGCAAAGGGCAGGGCAGATTCTGCCGGTGAATTCAGGAAAATCGTTGGTATCGTTCAATAAACGATAAGCCAATTCCCAATCGCCCTTGAACAGGGCATCGTTCCATTCCGGAGCCTTATTGCCCAGAGGACAAGCCCAGTGGCAGAAAGGAACACCACAGTCCATGCAACGGCTGGCCTGTAATTTACGGTCACTGCTATTTAATGTCTGCTCCACCTCGGTGAAGTCGTGGATTCTATCGTGTAATGGTCTGTATCCGGCCTCTACGCGTGGCACGGTCAGAAATGCTTTTGGATCTCCCATTTGAAAAATTTTTAATGTTTAAAAATTTTTAATTGATAATTGACAATGGACAATTGACAATTTTTGGGCTCTTCGCTTCGCTGGAGCCAATTTGCTCAATTGAATAATTGAAATATTCCTAGTCACATATCATCCGAATGGCTAATTGTCAATTCTCAATTGTCAATTGTCAATTAATTATTAATAACTGATTTGCAATCAGTTATTAATAATTTGCATGTTTGCAATCTTCTCCTGTAACTTTCTCATCTTCTCTTCCTGCAATACGCGCTTGTACTCGATAGGAATAACCTGTACAAAGTCCTCGATGTAGCGGTTCCAATCGTCCAGCATCTTGCGTGCCAGAGCAGAACCGGTGTACAGGTAGTGCTGACGTACCAGCTCGTGGAGTTCCTTGCGTGAAGAAGCCTCCTCAACCAGGTTGATCTCTACCTGATCCATATTACAGAAGTAGTCGAAGTTGTGGTTCTTGTCCCAAACATAAGCCACACCGCCACTCATACCGGCAGCGAAGTTACGTCCGGTCTCACCTAAAACAACCACACGACCGCCAGTCATATACTCGCAGCAGTGGTCGCCTGCACCTTCCACCACAGCAATTGCACCGGAGTTACGCACTGCAAAACGCTCACCAACACGGCCGTTGACATACAGCTCACCACTGGTTGCACCATACAGACCGGTATTTCCAGCGATAATGTTATCCTCAGCCACAAACTCACTGTTGATTCGTGCAGGAGGAAGGATGGCAATTCTACCACCAGACAAGCCCTTACCGAAGTAGTCGTTGGTCTCGCCCTCCAGTTTCAGGTTCAGACCCTTAACGGCAAATGCACCGAACGACTGACCTGCAGATCCCTTAAACTTAATATTGATAGCACCCTCAGG
>JAZQPA010000165.1:0-5954 GCA_045628125.1 Bacteroidaceae bacterium | reverse complement strand
AATATACCCATAAGAAAGAACAAATCTGCATGCCCTTATTCGGTTTACGAAGCTGTTCGATGCCTTCTGGACGCATACGGACAATTTCTCCCGGACCTAAGTACTTGCAGATCTCATAATCTAAGTTAGCAAAAGCGGATGTCTCGCTGGTGGCAGCATAAGCGCCTTCCTTCTTACCGAGAACGATAGGGGTTCTTCCCCAGCTGTCGCGTGCTGCGATGATTCCGTCCTCGGTAAGCAGCAGCATGCTGCATGAACCCTTAACATGGCGGAAAACATTCTCAATACCCTCAACGAAAGTCTTACCTTTTATGATAAGCAAACCGACAAGTTCGGTCTGATTGATTTTTCCTGAACTGAACTCAGACAAGTGCATGTTCTCGTTCAGCAGCTGGTTAGCCAGTTCCTCGGCATTACCGATCTTAGCTACAGTGACGAGTGCAAACTTGCCCAGATGGCTGTTCATCAGCAGAGGCTGAGCATCGGTATCACTGATAATTCCGACTCCGGCATTGCCTTTGAACTTTGGCAGTTCTTCTTCAAACTTGGTTCTGAAATAAGTGCTCTCCAGGCTGTGGATAGAGCGTAAGAAACCTTTTTCCTTATCGTAGGTGGCCATACCACCGCGACGTGTTCCCAGATGCGAATTGTAATCCGTACCGAAGAACAAATCTGTTACACATTCCTTAACGGAAACTGTGCCAAAAAAACCTCCCATAGAAAACTTAGGTATTTATGTTGCAAAATTCCGACGCAAATTTAGGAAAATTTCTCAATTCTCAACAATAAAGGGACGTGTTTTTTGCACGTCCCTTCATTTTTTTATTTGTTTTGAACCGCAGATTTCTCAATCGCCAGTCCTTTCTTATAAGCTTCGATGTACTTATTGAAGCCTTCGATATCCTCTTCAGTAGGTGCAATCTCTATTCCGGTATCGCCCTTGAACACCTGCTGTTCCAGATAATCGGCCAAGGTCAGGTTCTGGGTGTTCTGCACCAGATAGGCTGCCAGAAGAGCCATACCCCAGGCACCACCTTCACCTGCTGTCTCCATGACGCTGATAGGAGAGTGGAGTGCTGCTCCCAGAATGCGCTGGCCCACTACAGGAGTCTTGAACAGTCCTCCATGACCTGTGATGCGGTCGATCTGCACATGCTCCTCATTGAGCAGAATGTCATTACCTATCTTTAATACTCCGATGGATGCATACAGCTGGGTGCGCATGAAATTGGCCAGATTAAACTTGTCGTTGGCTGAGCGTACGAAAAGTGGGCGACCTTCCTCCATGCCGGTGATAGGCTCGCCTGACACATAATTATAATTCAGCAGTCCGCCACAATCCGGATCTCCCTCCAGAGCAATCTGGAACATCTTGGTGTAAAGCTCGTTGGTATCCACCTTCATGCCCATCATCTCCATCGATTCACGGAACAGACCCATCCACGCATTCAGGTCGCTGGTACAGTTGTTGCAATGTACCATAGCCACCAGACTGCCGTCAGGAGTAGTCACCAAATCGATAGGCTCGTAAGGCTTTGACAGCTCCTTCTCCAGTACAATCATGGAGAAAGAAGACGTACCAGCCGATACGTTACCTGTGCGTTGCTTGACGGCATTGGTAGCCGCCATACCGGTTCCGCCATCGCCCTCAGGAGGACAGAAAGGAACACCAGCCTTCAGATTACCGCTGATATCCAATTTCTTAGCACCTTCCTCGGTCAGATTGCCGGCACATTGTCCTGCCACCAGCACCTTAGGGAAGATGTCCTGAATGGTCCAAGGATAACCGTAAGGAGCCACCAGTTCGTTGAACTTCTGCTGCATGGTGGCATCATAGGTCTTGGTGTTAGGATCCACAGGCATCATACCTGAGGCATCGTCCACACCCAGCACCTTCTCGCCAGTCAGTTGCCAGTGGATATAACCCGCCAGAGTGGTCTGGAACACGATATCCTTGACATGCTCATCCCCATTCAGAATACACTGGTACAGGTGAGAGATGCTCCAACGCAAAGGGATGTTATAGTTGAACAGAGCCGACAGTTCAGCTGCTGCCTTACCGGTATTGGTGTTTCGCCAGGTGCGGAAAGGAACCAGCAGCTCGTCCTGCGCATTGAATGCCATATAGCCATGCATCATGGCGCTGATTCCGATGGCAGCCAGCGACTGAATCTCAACGTCATACTGCTCGCGCACGTTCTTACGAAGGTCGGCATAGCAGTCCTGCAATCCGTTCCAGATGGCATCCAGACTGTAAGTCCACAGGCCATCCACCAATTGGTTTTCCCAAGTGTGGCTGCCCTGAGCAATAGGCTTATGGTCAGGATCAATCAGTACCGCCTTGATTCGGGTTGAACCCAATTCAATACCGAGTACTGCCTTACCGGATGAAATGATTTCTTTAGTAGTCATAATATTCAATTAACAAAGACTCTTGTTAAGCATATAGTACACTTCATTCATGCGCAGTTCCTTCTTGAACTCGCTGATGGTGGTATTCTTATTGATCTGAATTAACTCAATACCAGTCATTTCGGCAAAGTCCTCCCAGTATTCTGGGGTGATGTCGTATGAGAAGCAAGAGTGATGAGTACCACCAGCCAGAATCCATGCACCCGCACCAATCTCGAACGATGGCTGAGGAACCCACAGAGCAGAAGCTACAGGCAGGTTAGGCATTGGCTTAGGCTCGATACACTCCACATCCTGAGTAATCAGACGGAAGCGGTTGCCCAGATCCACGATGGTAGCCTTGATACCAGGACCGGTCTTTGAGGTGAACACCAGACGTGCGGTCTGCTGCTTGCGGATACCGATACCCAGGAAGTGAACCTCCAATTTTGGTTTGTCGCTGGCAATCTCTGGACAGATCTCCAGCATGTGGCTCTGCAGGATTGAGCTGCGGTCGCCAGCAAAGTTCAGAGTGTAATCCTCCAGGAATGAGCTACCGGTAGGCATTCCCTGCATCATCACCCACAAGGTGCGGTACAGGCAAGCTGATTTCCAGTCGCCTTCAGCTCCGAAACCGATACCTTCCTCCATCAGACGCTGAGAAGCCAGACCAGGAATCTGGTCGAATCCTACAAAGTTTGGATCATTGATATCAGCATCACCCAAATCGTCAAAGTTGGTTGTGAAAGCTGTAGCGCCCTCATCGGCCAGTACTCTGCGGATTGCAATCTCGGCCTTGGCAGCATTGTGCACCTTTTCCCAGTACACTTCCTCGCCACTCTCATCAATCTTGATGGTGTACAGTTTCTTGTACTCCTCAACCAAAGCATCAGCCTCGGCATCGGTTACCTTTTTATAATAATCCATCAGGCCAGAAACCGGATAGTAATCCACATGATAGCCCAAACGCTGCTCGAACTCCACACGGTCGCCATCGGTTACAGCCACATTGTTCATGTTCATACCGAACATCAGACAACGCACCTGCTTAGCATCAGCCACACCAGCTGCTACACGTGCCCAAACGGCAATCTTCTCCTGAGCCTCAAGGCTCTTCCAGTAGCCAACCACTACCTTTCTGCGGATGCGCATACGGGTGCAGATATGACCGAACTCGATATCGCCATGAGCACTCTGGTTCAGGTTCATGAAGTCCATATCGATGTCTTCCCAAGGAATTTCGGCATTGTACTGGGTGTGGAAGTGCAGCAATGGCTTCTCCAGCGACTGCAGTCCCTTGATCCACATCTTGGCAGGAGAGAAAGTGTGCATCCAGGTAATGACACCGGCACATTTCTCGTCATTGTTGGCTGCCTTCATTACAGCCTCCACTTCCTTTGAGGAATTGGCTGTACCTTTATATACTATCTTCACTGGAATAACACCTGATGCGTTCAGGCCTTCCACCATTTCTTTTGAGTGACCGTCAACGGCTACAACGGCATCACCACCGTACAGCAACTGTGCACCGGTTACCCACCACAGTTCCAAATTTTCAAATGCTTTCATGATATTATTATTTATTGTAAACTCTTTATTATTGTCATCCTGAACGGAGTGAAGGATCTTTCCAGGCTAGTAGGCCATTCGGAATAGAAAGATTTTTCGCTTTGCTCAAAATGACATTTGGTTATTTCTTTTTCTGTCCATAATAAGCGTTAGGACCATGTTTACGCTGATAATGTTTTTCAATTAACAACGGATTCATTGTTGTCAACGGATTGACAGCAAACGAAACAAACGCCATTTGCGCACATTGTTCCAACACCTTGGCATTATAAACGGCATTGGCAGGAGAGGTGCCCCATGAGAAAGGACCATGATTCTTGACCAATACGCCAGGAGTGTGATCCGGATTTATGGCGGCAGTCTGGAAACGGTCCACAATCACATTGCCGGTCTCCAACTCATAATCGCCTGTCACTTCGGCTTCCGTCATATCGCGGGTGCAAGGAATCTCCTTATAGAAATAGTCGGAATGAGTGGTTCCGATATTCGGAATATCCTTTCCAGCCTGAGCCCAAGCGGTAGCATAAGTAGAGTGAGTGTGCACAATGCCCTGAATATTAGGGAAGTTGCGGTACAGCACCAGATGAGTGGGTGTATCGGAAGAGGGGTTTAAATCACCCTCCACTACCTTTCCGGTCTCCAGCGAAACCACCACCATATCGCTGGCCTTCATGGTCTCGTAACTCACTCCACTGGGTTTGATCACCACCAGACCTTTCTCACGGTCAATGCCCGAAACATTGCCCCAGGTGAAGATAACCAACCCCTGTTTCACCAGATCCAGATTGGCCTGGAATACCTTTTCTTTCAGTTCCTCCAACATATTACCAGAAATAAATGTAGAATGCTACAGTAATACCTAAGATGATGCAAGTATGGATAACATCCCACTTGTTCCAGCTCTGACGGGTAGCCAGAATCTGTTCCTGAGTAGAGGTGCCGAATACCAGACCCTGAATCTTCTCAGGATTTGGAGCCTTGGTGCAAAGGCTGACAATCCAAACCACCAACAGACAGGTTACCAGCATGTAACCGCAGAAGAACAGCCAGTTGCAATCGTAGAATACTGCCTTGAACAGATTATCGCTGGCATCGGCCACATTGCTGTAATATACGTTGGCACCCAGACGGATGATACCGATAACAAAACCGGCAATCATACCCCAGAGACCGCCCTGAGCAGAGGCACGCTTCCAGCAGATACCCATCAGGAAGGCTGCTGCGATACCTGGAGAAAGTACACTCTGCACATCCTGCAGATAAGCATACAATACATCACCAACTGAACGCATCACCGGAATCCACAGAATACCTAAGATGACGATAACGACAGTTGCCACCTGACCGATGGTAACCAGTTTCTTCTCAGGTGTCTCAGGACGCAGACGCTTATAGAAATCGATGGTGAACAGCATAGCGGATGAGTTGAACAAGGATGCCAGAGATGACATCAGAGCAGCCAGAATACCGCACACTACCAGACCCTTGACACCGGCAGGAAGCAGTTTTGCCACCAGAGTAGGGAAGGCTGCATCGGCATTATGAACACCGGTACTGAGCATAGGCAGGAAACCCTCGCCACCCTGAGCCAGACTCTGCTGGTGCAATGCGAATGCAATCATACCAGGAATAAGGAACAGGAATACAGGCAACAGCTTCAGATAGGCTCCGAAGATGGTACCACGGCGAGCCTCACGCTCGTTCTTACCGGAAAGTACACGCTGAACGATGAACTGGTCGGTACACCAGTACCAGAAACCGATGACGGATGAACCGATCAAAGCACCCAACCATGGGTATTCTGGGTCGCTGTTGCTTCGCATCAGATGAATCATGGTGCCCTGAGCGCCCTCGTAAGCAGGAGCCACATCGCACAGACGCATCATCTCGTCCCAACCGCCCAGCTCGCGCAAGCCTAATACCAGGATAATCAGCGAGCCTAACAATAGGATAGGAGTCTGTAATACAGAGGTATAAAGTACGGATTTCATACC
>JAZQPA010000164.1:0-10887 GCA_045628125.1 Bacteroidaceae bacterium | reverse complement strand
CACGACATTCAGAACCACAATCTGACGCTCTAACCAACTGAACTATAGCCACCATGTTAGCTGTTCCTTAGAAAAGCGTTGCAAAGATACGGCTTTTTTTTGAATCTGCAAATTTTCTGTTCATTTTTTCCTAAATCTTCTCTTTGATGAAAGAAAATTACTAAATTTGCTGAGGCTACCCCTGTAGCTGATGGTGGCTATATCTTTGATGGGATTATTGACCGTACCGCTTATTAAAAGAGGTGTTTAATCGTAATAAGAATGTAAAGTATGAAAATAGATCATGTGGCTCTGTACTGTGTGGACTTAGAGGCCATGCGTAATTTCTTTGTGCAGCACCTGAATGCTGTGTGCAATCACGAATATCACAATCCCCGTACCGGATTGCGGGCTTATTTCCTGCAGTTCCAGGATGGAGGATGTCAGTTGGAAATCATGTCGCGTCCGGAAGTGGCAGAGGCTCACAACGGATTGTTTGATTCAGGTTTCATTCACATCTGCATCAGTGTGGGCAGCCGTGAGCAGGTAGATGCCCTGACCAGCAGCATCCATGCAGCCGGATTCGAGATTCAGAGCGGTCCCCGCATCACGGGTGACGGCTATTACGAGAGTTGCATTCTGGGACCGGAGGGTGTCCTGGTGGAATTGACAGTATAAAAGAAAGGGAAGGTCAGATGAGCCTTCCTTTTTTTATGGGGATGCCCTCGGTGTAGGTAGGGGGGCTTAATGTCAGTATGTCAGTCAGTCAGCCGATGAGGCTTGCAGAGGCCTTTTCGGGATTAAGTTATGATCGGCTTCAGGCATAAGTGAAGACCGGTGCCGGTCATAAGAGAAGGCCGGAAAGGGGCATTTATTCCGACTCCAGTTCCACCATATTATACTGACGTTCAAACTTCAAATCGGGTGGTAAAGTCACCTTTTTCCATTCCTTTTTTACCTCGTAATAGGCATTTCTAATGTGTTCTTCCTTCATTTCGGACACTTTTGTGGTAGTTGCAGGGCTGTCAAACATACGCGACAGGCGTACCTTGTCGGGATGCATCACTTTACGCCAGGTGCGCACATCATCGCTGATCTTGTTTCTCAGCGTTATCAACTCTTTATCCAGACGCGCAGCCAGTAGGGCGTGGAATGTCTGCACGTTCTCACCGTTCACTATCCACTGCGCCTCGTCCACCAGCACGGCATACAGCAAGGCCAGGAAACGAGCCCTTCCTAACCTCACGCTTCCCACGATATAGCTGTCACTGCCATCAAAATGATCCAGACAAAAGCCGACGATGTAGGGAGCACACTGCTGCTCGCTTACCGTCTCACGCCAAAGCGGAACATTCGGGCGTTGGGCTTGCCTTTGGGATGGACGGGTGCGACTTAACATTCGTCTCCTCCTTTTTCATAAAGATGAACCCAATGGGTCAGTTCCAGTCCTATATAACTGATAACCATCTTTTTGTCGCCAAAGCGCAAATGATATTTCTGCTGTACCTGCTCCACACGCTCCACCAGTTCCTTGACCAGACTTTGATGGCTTCGGCCACGGTGAGGGGCAAAAATCCACTCGCTCAGTTCCTTGGCGGCATCTACCCCGTCAGGGTCAAATCCCTCGTAGAAGTACTCCATCAGCACATCATACACACCTAGCCACTTTCCAGGCAGGCCCAAACGGCGGCCAATCTCGACATGGCATTGCAACTGATCCAGCAGATAGACAAAATCATCCATTTTCTCCTGCTGTTCGGTGGTGATGATCAGGGTATCCTCCTCCTTCAGCGTCTCGTTATGGAATTTTGCATTCTGAATCACTTTCCATCTGTCGCTTATACCGTTAACCACATCCCGGAAACGATCCAGCTTATCTGCCATGTAATCCTGCAGCACAGGGTGAGTGTCCCAAAAACTGCGGATCAGGCTCTGTCCCATCTGATACAGGATGCAGACAGCCAGTGCACGGTCGGAACCTTCCCAGACATACTCCATCAGTTCCCTATTGTTAATAGACAGTTCTCCGGAAATGCCCTTCAGTTGGCGCTTCACATAGGCCTCGCCCTCCCAAGCATAATAATAGAAGTAAGAATCCAGGGTATTGGTTATGTGTTCTATATCTCGTTTTTTCAACATATTCTTTTTGTTTTTGCTTGTTACGATACAAATATAAGGATTTTTTGCGAGATTCAAGCTGTTTTCTGTCTATTGTTTGGGGATTGTTGGTGCCTTCTCTTGCTGACAACTGACTGACATCTGACAATAAGGTGTGTACACTTGGTAGACTTTTGGTTTGGAAGGATTTTATGGTGTATTTTATCTATTCTATTTTATATTATAACTGATTGTTATTCTATGTGAAATGAATAAAGTTTATATTACTAGCCAGGTAAGATCCTTCGTTTCACTCAGGATGACAAACCCGATTAGAACACTTGTGAAACTATAAATAAACTACATTAAAACTATAAAAACCGAATGAAAACCCTGAAAATTTATTCTCCATTACCCCATATATTTTACTGTACTGACAATTTCAAAAGCATCCATTTCAGAATACCACCTATATGAGGAATGCTTAATGTCAGTTGTCAGTAAGTCAGTCATGGGGTTCACCTTCTTATTTTTGCTACTACGCGCAGTTGCAAATTTTCCATGGCGAGGGAATAAAAAACAGCCCGCCAACCGGCTTTCAGCGCTCCTTGCTGACTGACTGACATCTGACAATAAGACTATACCCCTATTATGAAAGCCAGATGAAGGCTGATTCTTTATTTTACATTATCTTTGCAAAAAATATTGCTTTTGGGGGTATTGGATTTCCTCTTTTCAAGGTCTTACAGGTAGAAGACAGGTAAACGAGTGTATGGATTACAGCAAAGAAGAGTTTGAACGGTTGTTCAAGGACAGCTACAGGCAGATGTACCGCATGGCCTATTCCGTGCTGCAGGACCCTGACGATGCCAAGGATGCGGTAAGTCAGGTGTTTATGCAGGTATGGAATACAAAGCCTCAAATCAGCGATGCATCCCTGAATGGCTATCTGCTGGCGGCCGCCCGGAATCAGGCATTGCATGCACTACAGCAAAAGAAAATCAGGCAGGACATGGAGGCTGAGGTTGCTCCCGAATCCTCGGATGAAAAGCAGGAAGAGCGCGGGGAACTGCTGGAAAGGCTGAACGAAGTGATTGAGATGCACCTTACAGATCAGGATAGACGCATTCTTGACCTGCTTTTCCATAAAGACATGACCTATGATGAGGCTGCCCGCACATTAGGCATTAGTTATGCCGCTGTAAACAAACACATTACCCGTTCGTTCTCCCGTATTAGAAACTACCTGAAAATTGTAAAGAAATGAAGACAGAAGAGATTGACCGCCGGATTGGAATGCCCGATATTGATAAGGAATGGGCAAAATTTGAGGAGCAGGCTTTCAGACCTACCCGGAACGTGAAGCTGTGGAACCGTGCCGCAGCTGTCATCGGTGTGGTGTTCGGACTTAGTGCCGTGGCCATGGCATCCATACTGCTGATGGAACATACAGAACCGGAAAAGACGATAGAATCATCAGTCGAAACACCTGTCAACCCAGAAAAGCTGTCGGCTGTCGCATCCCAGGCAGATATAATCGTTACCGATTCATTGACGATTGATAATGAAACCTTCCGATTTGACAATGTGGAGATGCAAACCATTGCTGAAGCCTTGGGTGAATACTATCAGGTAGAGCCGGTTTTCGAAAACGATGACGCACGCCGTTTGCGCCTGTATGTGCAGATTGAGAAGAGCAAGAGCATCGAGCAGGTGGTGGAGTTTCTGAACAATTTCCATAAGGTACAACTGAGGCTGGAAGCCGGAAAACTGATGATCAGATAAAGGGGAGCGACAATGAAAAAATTGATTTTACTGCTCCTTCTGGGGTTAGTGTGTTCCCATGCTAAGGCCCAGAAGCTGACCCTGATTTTCAACGATGTGTCCCTGTCGGATGCCTTGAAGCAGATTGACCGGGAACAGGATGCCATGCACATCCATTTCGTGGTGGATGAACTGGAGGATTTCCGTGTATCCCTTTCCCTGGAGAATAAGACCGTGGCTGAGGCCGTACATGAGGTTTGCGGATGGTATCCCATGCTCATCACCACCAGGGGGAATGATATCTTTGTGGAGTGCATCCAGAAAGAAAGACATAAGGTGATGGGGCGTGTGACCGACATGAATGGTATGCCCCTGGAGTTTGCCAACATCACTCTGCTGAACCCTTCAGACAGTACCTATATCAATGGCGGTGTGAGTAATCCCAATGGTGATTTCACCATCCCCTGCAGTAGGGACGAAGTTTTGGCCAAGGTGTCCTTTGTGGGCTATGAAACCCAATATAAAACTGTGGGAGTGGGACATATGGGCACCATCCGTCTGAAAGGGGATGCCATTGCCCTGAAAGAGGTGAGGATTGTAGGGAATGTACCCCAGTACCGCATGATGACTGGCGGCATGGAGATAGCGGTTCAGAACACCCTGATGAGTAAGGCTGGTACGGCCGATGATGTGCTGTCGCTTTTGCCCCGGGTGCAGGGTGAGAATGGCCAGTTTACCGTGTTTGCCAAGGGTACCCCCGAAATCTATATCAATAACCGGAAAGTAACCGACACCTCGGAACTGAAGCAACTGAAATCTACCGAAATAAAGAACGTAGAGGTTATTACCGCACCGGGCGCACAGTACAGTGCCCAGACGGCAGCCGTTATCCGTATACGTACCATCAATCCCCAGGGTGACGGTTTAAGCGTAGAGGCATACAGCCAGGTGAAACGAAACAACAAATGGCAGACATTCGACAACCTTTCCCTGAAGTACCGGAAAGGAGGATTGGAGCTGTTCGGATACTTAGGATTCAGGAATGAGCATTGGGAAGAAGATAACCATCTGGATGTTTCTTTGTTGTTGAACAACAATAAATTAAATTTTATTTCAGATGCGCTGATATCCAATTGGACAACCACACTGAATGAAAAAGCAGGATTTAATTACGATTTCAATGACAAGCATTCCTTGGGCGGCTACTATGAAGACAATCATTATATCTCAGGGACACTCAATTGCCCTACGGTGGAGTTGTACTCACGCAACGGGATAGGCCTTGGCAAGGTTACAGGTTTATGGAGCGCCTTCTATCCCCAGAATACGACACGCGACCTGAATTTGTATTACCTGGGACAGGCAGGTAGGCTGAATATTGACTTCAACGGTACCTACACGCAGAACAAATCCGAAATGCAGGATAATCATCAGGAACAAAGCGAGGAGTTGGGTAATCAGGATGTCCATACCCGGAATAACAGAAAGAACAGTCTTGTAGCCGGTAAACTTATTCTGTCCTATCCTCTATGGAAGGGTAACGTAAGTGCAGGCTCTGAGTTTACTGCTACTAATTCACTCGGTATATACACCAATAGTCTTCCTTCTATACAGCCATCAGATGATAGGATCAAGGAATCCAATCTGGCAGGTTTCGTATCCTACGATGCCACGGCAGGAGAGTGGTTCTTTGGAGCTGGTGTCCGATACGAGCATGTGGTATCCGACTATGAATCGTTCGGCGTATGGCAGGAAGAACTCAGCCGGCGTTATCACAATTGGTTCCCAACCGCTCATGTGGGTTGGCAGAAAGGCGAGGGCTCTGTCCAGTTGTCCTACAAAAAGACCACCGAGCGTCCCAGTTATCGGGATTTGGATAGCAATGTTCAGTATGATAACCGTTTCCTGCTGGAGGGTGGAAATCCCTATCTTCGCCCACAGTATGAAAACCGTCTTTCCCTACAGGCATCCTGGAAATGGCTGAACATGGAAGCGGGATACAATCTCATCAAAGATCAGATAGCCAGATACAGTTTACAATACAATCAGGAAGAAACAGTCATTCACCGCCCAGTAAATTTCAGCAAGAAAACAAACGGATATGCTTATGCTTCAGTTGTGGCTTCGCCGGTGTTTGGCATCTATCGCCCCACACTGGAGTTGGGTTTCCAGCAGCAATCCTTTCATCCGGAGGTAATGGATTCCCGGGAAAACCGTCACAAACCGGGGTATTCGGTCTCACTACGCCAAAGATTGGTGTTTAAAAATGGCCTGAATATCATGCTGTATGGGTATTATCTCACCAGTATGGATATGGATTTTTACCGTGTGGCGCGTGACACCTATTTCAATCTGCAGGTTCAGCAGTCGTTCCTGCACAAATCGCTGACGGTTACGCTGTATGCCAATGACATCTTTGACCAGAGGCGTGAGAGATTGGTAGCCTACTATCCTATTGATACAACCATTAAGGATGCCAATACACACAATCAGTGTATAGGTCTGCGCATGAACTATCAGTTCAACTCCACCCGCAGCAAGTACAAGGGAACAGGTGCTGGAAATGCAGAGAAGAACCGATTGCAATAGTACCGGTTCAAAACACCTGTATAGGTCACTAAGTATGTTAAAATTAGGTCACTAAGTAGTCACTAAGTAGGGTTTCAAAAAAAGTTGAAGATGTGATATAGGTCACTAAGTCAAACTCGGGGAAAGCTATTGCGGGGCAGGCAGAAAACCCCTAAATTCGCATTGTATTTAAAAAAAAGTAGCCGCGAAAAATCCTTTTTAATAAAGGTAATTCGCAAAGCAAAAACTAATTCTATATGATGCGATTCAGCAAAATCGACAGAAAGGAGTGCAAGGTCACTCAGCCTGTCACCCGAGAATTGTTTTACGAGACTGTTCGCAATGAGCGAGTATCTCAAGTTATTAACCAGTTGGCAGCTACCACCGACCCTGAGGAACGCAAGAACCTGAAGGGCCAGTTGCCAGCTTTCTTCTTCATGGCGCAGTGGGTAGAGGGCGGTGTGCGTCCTACCAGGGAGACCTCAGTTCCAACCGGATTGTGCATGCACGATTTTGACCATCTGCCTGAAGATCCACGTACCATTTATAATAATAAGGTGAAGCCCC
This sequence comes from Bacteroidaceae bacterium, assembly GCA_045628125.1. Lineage (GTDB taxonomy): Bacteria > Bacteroidota > Bacteroidia > Bacteroidales > Bacteroidaceae > Minthousia. The sequence continues at coordinate 3,912 of JAZQPA010000164.1, read as the reverse complement.
TGCACCACCAGATTGGCGATCTTCTGGCACACATCACCCCAAGCCAGCAGGGTTTGCGTTTGGTAACCCCAATGCTTCCTGGCGAAACCCCAGCCGAATGCCAGATTCGTGTGGCAGTGGCGTTGGGCTTGGAGAAGTACCGCGATGAGCACGTCAAGGACATCTGCCACATGTCATTTGCCGTACCTGAAAGTTTCCTGCTGCATGTAGACGATGCCCTGTTCAATCTGGAAAATCCGAATGTGGTGCAGGGTGTGGTGACCGATGTTCCAGAAACTGAAAACAAATGCCAGGACATGCAGGATGTGGCTGAGGATGCGGTATTCGAGGAGATTACCGGAGAGTCATCAGAAACCTCAACCGCCCAGCCTTGCGGCATGTACCGCGACTGCATTCCTCACACCCGAATCGTGCAGGAACTGATTCGCAGAAGAGCCAATAACGGGCAGGTAAAGGAAGGGCAGAGAAACGACCTGCTGTATTTTACTGCACGCGAATTGCGTCCTGTGGTGGGCTGCAACTTCCAGTACATCTATGATTTGCTGAAGCCTGTATTCTTGCAGAAAGGATTTGCCGACAGCGAAATCCGCGCCACTATCGGCAGAGCATTGGGCAGTGCCGGAGCATACATCAAGCATCCTTCTCCGCTGATGAAGAACATTCTGAACGAGTTGTTGGTGGAGTACGGCAAGCCGGATGAATACCACATGCGTCCTCTGCCATGGTTGCCAAAACCTATCCGCGATTTGCAGAGCCTGGCACCTGAGAATTTGGCAGAAGCTGTATTCCTTGGCGTTCTGCCTATGCTTGGCACCCTGGGTACCGCTGTCCGCTTTGAGTATGAGGATGGTAAGGTTCATTCCCTCAGTTTCCTGGCACACATCGTGGCACCTCCAGCAAGCAACAAGAGTGTAGCTGCCCATATCTTTGAGGTGGTGATGAAGAAAATAGTGGAAATGGACGATGCGGCACGTGCCATGGATGAGAAAGAGCGCCAGTTGCGTCAGGCCAACCAGAACACCAATGAGAAGATGATTTACACCAGCAGACCTATCCGCATTCTTCCTGCCCGTGTGACAGCTGCTGTGCTGTACAAACGTTTGAATGATGCCAAAGGGCTGCATCTGTTCCTTACTACTGAAGAGTTAAGTGGCTTGATTCGTGCGTTGGGCGGTCAGTATGGTGGTTTCCAGGAAACCCTGTGCAAGGCGTTCGACAATGCCCGGGACGGAAAAGAGACATTGGACGACCGCACTCCAAATTTCAATGGTCCAGTGTATCTGAATACATTGACTTGCGGCACGCCAAAAGTTACCAATCAGTTCTTCGGCAACCCGGAAGACGGTATGGCCATGCGTTTCATCCCTATTATCCTGCCTGACAACCTGGCCGAGGATATGCCTAAGTACAAGCAGCCAACAGCTGCACAGCAGAAACGCATCGACCAGATGATTGATGACCTGATGAATGAAGGACAGGCAGACATTGAGGAGATTCAGGAGGACGGTGCATCAACCGAACTGGCGGTGGTGAAAGCCGGAAGTGCATCGGGAAGAGGCAAGAAAGCCAACGGCCGTAAGGTGTATACTTTCCCAGTGCTGAACGCTGCCATCAAGAAATGGCTGGACGAATCGAAGCAGGAATTTCTGGAGAATCAGGATGCCGTGTGGAGAAGACTGGCCTTCCGTTCGGCAGTCATCGGTTTCCGTGCAGCTGTGGCCATGTGGGTAGTGATGGGCAAACCAGCCATGAACAATCCAAATTCATTGTCAGCCCAACGATTGGTAGATATTATGTTATGGGTGGCAGATTATGTCCGCATGGCACAGTACTCGCTGTTTGCAAAGCGCATGGATGAGCAGTTGAACGAGCACATGATAGTGGAGCGTACCGGCAAGAACAAATTGCTGTTGAGCCTGTTGGGCAAGGAGTTTACCCTGAACGATGTGATCAGCGTGGGTTTGCAGCAGAGCCGTGACATCAGCTATGACAGTGCCTGCCAGATGGCCAGCCGCTGGTGCAAAGCCGGTGAAGTGGTGCGTGTGGAGGATGGCCGTTACCGCAAAGCTGCCTGATGCTGACTGACTGACATACTGACATTAAGCCCCCCCTCGGTATAAAACAAGAGAAGCGCCCTTTTCAGGACGCCTCTTTTGTTTATCTCAAAATGCTTTGAATGTCAATCGGAAATTCAGCACGGGATAAGCGCTGATGCTGCTGATGAAATCCAGAATATTGTCCGCATCCTGGCTGATACCCATCTTTTCCAGACGCTCGCCGTTGCAGTACACTTTGGGGCTATGCCAGAACAGCGAACCCAGTTCGGCCATGAATCCCCATCGCTTGTTCTTGGGAACCGAACGGCCGATGCCGATGCCCAGATAAGGTTTCCACTTGTGGGCATTGATGGTGGCGTCAAGGAATCCGTTCTGGTCGGGAACCAGCAAATAATCGCCCACGGCCACACCCATCTTGTCGTAATCCATCGAGGTCATCTGGTTGAACTGATCAATGTTGTTGTTGGCTTGGACAATGTTATCCACATGGGCTTTGCTCTTAGCCACATCCACCCTCAGCACCTTTTTGCTGCCGAAATAAATACCGGTGGTGAAATGGAAACTGCTTCTCTTGAACGGGAAAACATCCACCAGCACCTTCACATTGGTCAGGTTCACTTTGGTATCCACTTCAAATTCATGAGGTATGCCTATCTCGCCAAACAGCCGCTTGATGGCCGTAGGATAGTTGCCTATCACATCCACATCGTTTGCCGAGCTTCCCGTCAGTGTGGCAAAACCCGCCCTCAGCTGCAGATGGTCGTTGGCCGGCATGGCCACATCCAAACCGAAACCCGGAGTACCCAGATTCAAACCCACGCTCAGGTGATTGAAGAAATTCTTGTCACTCTGGGCAAATGAGGTGATGCTGAATAGACAGGCAAACAGTATGATGAGCGTTCTTTTCATGCCGGTGGATTTGATTTAGACAGATCTTATTTATAGATGGCTTTCTTACCAGCCAACAGGGTATTCTTCATCAGGGAGCAGATGGTCATAGGGCCAACGCCACCCGGAACCGGAGTGATGTAGCTGCACAATGGAGCCACCTCATCGAACTTCACGTCACCATTCAGGCGGAAACCGCTCTTCTTGGTAGCATCGGGCACACGGGTAGTACCCACATCGATGATGACCGCACCCGGCTTCACCATATCGGCAGTTACAAAGTTTGGCTGACCCAAAGCAGCGATGATGATATCCGCCTGACGGCACTCCTCTTTTATATTAGCGGTATGGCTGTGGCACACGGTAACGGTAGCATCGCCAGGGATGGCCTTCTGCATCATAAGGCTGGCCATAGGCTTACCCACAATGTTGCTGCGACCTAAAACCACGCACTTCTTTCCGCGGGTATCGATGTGGTAACGGCTCAGCAAATCCATGATGCCGTTAGGAGTGGCACTGATGTAGCAAGGCAAGCCGATGCTCATGCGACCCACATTGATAGGGTGGAAACCATCCACATCCTTGCGGTAATCGATGGCTTCGGTCACTTTCTGCTCGCTGATGTGCTTAGGCAGAGGCAGCTGCACGATGAATCCGTCCACATCAGGATCATTGTTCAACTCCTCAATCTTGGCCAGCAGTTCCTCCTCGGTCACATCGCTCTCAAAGCGGATCAGTGTGCTCTTGAAGTTGCATTCAGCACAAGCCTTCACCTTATTGGCCACATAGGTTTCCGAACCTCCATCGTGACCCACCAGAATGGCTGCCAGATGAGGCTGCTTGCCGCCATTGGCCATAATCTCGGCCACTTCGGCTGCAATTTCCTGTTTGATGGCCGCTGCTGTGGCCTTACCGTCAATTAACTGCATAATGTTATATTTTGTGTCATTCTGAGCGAAGCGAAGAA
>JAZQPA010000163.1:0-13362 GCA_045628125.1 Bacteroidaceae bacterium | reverse complement strand
CGATACACTTCGACAATAAGTCAGAGAATATCGGAGGTTATGCGAGAATATCAAATACGGGGTTTACCGAATGGTTACGAAAGAATTATGACTATGAAGAAATTTGTATTGCTTTTGTTATGTCTAGCAGGCGTATTGTCTGTTAATGCTCAAGTAAAAGAAAACTTGGATGATTTTTATAATACACGTGAAGAGTTTGTGGATATAAATGAAGTTGATGCCTTGCCCGAATATCCAGGTGGTGTGAAAGCTTTGTATGAGTTGATGGCAAAAAACATAACATATCCACCAATCTGCCAAGAGCATGGAGTTCAAGGTCAGGTGGTTGTACTTTTGCGTATAAATAAGGATGGAGTTTTGGATGATATTCGCATCCATAAAAGTGTTGATCCATACTTAGACAAAGAGGCTCTTAGAGTAAGTTCTCTGTTTGCTAAGAAATGGAAACCAGGGTTAAAGAATGGTGTTCCTGTCACAACAGGTATGTATGTCCCTTTTAACTTTCGTCTGGGAAATTAAATAAAGCCATGAAAACATTTTTACGATTATTCTTAATAGCTGTATTGTTGTCATGTTCAACTCATAGCTATGCCCAAAAAGAAAAAACCATAAATTATGGTGAATTCACTTATGTGGGGTCTGTTAAAAAAAAATCACCAACTGGAAATGGACAGCTCTCTTGCCCCGGAGGGAAAATACAGGGTCAGTTTAATGGATGGAAACTAATGGATGCAAAGATTCCTGTAGGGCTAGCTAGTATAGAAGGAAACTTTGAAGTTACTAAGAATGAACTTATTTTATCCAAGGGAAATATAATATGCAGAAATGATGCATTTCAACCCATAGCACCTATTACTTTAGATGCAAAGACACTGATGCCGAAAGAAACGAAGGTTAAGTTCATTTTCGATTTGAATAAATTGGCACCAGATTTTGTTTCTATCATTAAAGTAACAGATTCAAAAGTTCAAAGTTTTGAGGAAGTTGTGGAAACTACAGACGACTTCTTCTCTAGTGGACTTTTAAAAGGTCAAAATTTTGACTATGAAAATGGCATTGTGACGGTTAAGTTCTCTGATAATTCATTAGTAAGGTATCAGGGAAACTCGTATACATTTATTACATCACAAAATGATAGAATTGATTATGAAGAGGATGTAAAAGGAAAAGAATCCTCTTTTACAATTACAAAACGTTATTCAGACAAATCTGGGTTACGAAACATTGTAATATCAAATGGCAATATGTATATTAGAAAGTCTACAGCAGCCAATGATAAGACAAGAAGAGGGACTGTTTATACAAAATTCTTAGAAAATGCCACCAATGAATTAGGGTTTACTTCATGGATAGATTGTAATAATGGTGATTGGATTTCTGCGGTGGAATCTGACGTAATCATTAATATTCCAGAAAAGCATACAAACACAGAAGTTATAACGGCATTATTTACGGCTCAAACATTACCAACAATAACATTCGCTAAAAATTCTTTTGCTTATTTGATGCGAGAAAATATAATGATAGGCAGGTACTTGGGGAATGTCCTTTATAACCGTCAGGAACTTATAAATGACATGAAAAAAGGCAAAACAGCAAAACTTGTTTCAGATTATAAAAAAAGAGAAAAGGCCATATTCCTAAAAGCAGATCAGGAAGCTATCCTAAATTATCGTGGTATGCATCTTTTCAATTATGTGATTGAAAGGGTATTTGGTGTCCAAGATTATTACAAAAAAGATAGCCAAGAATGTTTTTACAATTCAAATAATGGCGATAAATTGACAATGCTTTTTAGTCCAGGAGACGGAAGTGTAAATAGTATCTGGATTACTAAAAAGTATCAAGATGGTTCTGGATTTCACGATGTTCGAATTAACCTTGCTTCAACCATAATTCTTAAATCTTATAAAGGTGATGGTACTGTAATGACCGGAAATAGTAAAATTTTTGGAGGGAACTTTCCTAGAGAGTCGTGGGTTATGTATCCAAATGGTGATTGGTTAGCTGATAATAGAAATGAACAACTGGGATTTGGCAATGAACTGTGGGGAATAATTAAATTAGTTGAAAAAACGGAAACGTTTATAGATTTATTGAAAATCATTTTTGATTCCAAAACCTTACCCAAACTGAGCATTGAGACAAAAGACAATCAGATAATATTTAAAGCTAATTCTTCCAATCATATAATTGGCATATATGCTAATGGCTCATATACCTCAGAATCTCAAGTACAAGCCAATGCCAAAAAGAAAGAGCAAGAAAATCTTCAAGCGTATAATGAATTATGTGCAAAATACGGAAAGAAATACGTTGATGCAGCAGCTAAAGGAGATTTGATAGTTGGTATGCCTGAGGGACTTTTCGGTATGGTCAACTATGGATTTGAACTATCCACAGACTTAGGAAAAAGTAAAAAATATTATTTACATCCGAGAGTAAGAAAATTAGGCCTTGTTGAGAAAAATAATATCATTGGCTCTTGTTGGGTAGAGAATGGCAAAGTTTCTAGTATTACCTGGTTTTAAAAAATGGAAAAGAATATATGGGTTATCATTACAGTTTGTAGTACTTTATTGCTAGCAAGCTGTTCCTCTGTTTCAAAGCAAAAACAACAAGAAGAGGAAAATGTTGATTATTTACAGCCTATTCCCAAAATATCGGCCGAAGAGTACACTATATCTAATTTCAACCAGCTAGATATCGTCTCTGAAAATGTATCTACAGAAACTAGACAAGGTGAATCTAGTACTTATCTTATTGAATATTATTATAATATTCATCTAAGATCTGGTGCAAGAGCAAGAGTAGAGCTGATGGAAAAAACAACGAATCAGACTACAAAGGAGGTGGAATTTGATTTGGTATATACTATTCAGGAAGGATATTGGGAAAAAGATCTTGTTACACGCCCAAACGGTGATGAAGTTGAATACATAGAAATCACCACTAAAAATGATGAGGATTATCCTGAATTTTGGTTTATCTCGGCAACCCCTCCACGTATTTATTCATCATTCTTTAATGATGGTGAATCTTACTATCTTCTTCGTGATGGTGTGACTGATGCAGGCGTGGCTATTAAAAATATCAAAGGTGTAACAGAATAGGACGAAATACTTTTTTGAGTAATGAGAGAATAAAGAGGTCGTGTCAAAAAAACTGGCACGACCTCTTTTGGGAGGTACATTTGCACTCTGGTAATTTAGTTCGTTAGTGGAGGGTTGGTAATTTTGAGGAATCTGACAACAAAAATACTTCATAATAGCAGAAAGATAAATTTTTATATTTATTATCCATTTTGGATAATCCATTTTGGATAATTGTATAAATTGTTGTATCTTTGCCGAAAATGAACAAAATATGGCAAGAGTAACGAATCCTTTCCTCACTTATGGCTACGAAGGGCCTAAGTATTTTTGTGACCGAATCAATGAAACAACCCAGCTCACAAGATGGCTCACAAATGGAAATAATGTAGCATTAATCTCACCCAGAAGAATGGGCAAAACTGGATTGATTCAGCATTGCTTTGCACAGGAAAGTATCCAGAAAGACTATAATACCTTTCTGATTGACATTTATGCAACAAAGTGCCTTGCCGACATGGTTTTTACTATCGGTAAAGCTATTGTTGGCACCCTGCGGCCTTGGGGGCAAGACGCTATAAACAAGTTTCTTACGGTTGTTTCTTCATTACGTACAGGCATTTCATTTGACGGTTGGGGCAACGCCAGTTGGAATATTGACGTTGGCGACATAAAAGCTCCGGAATATACACTGGAAGAAATCTTTGAGTACATTCAACATGCAGATCGGCCATGTATCGTTGCCATAGACGAGTTTCAGCAAATTGCCTCCTACCCTGAGACTAACACGGAAGCTCTGTTGAGAACACATGTACAGAAATGCAGAAATGGCATTTTCCTATTTTCCGGTTCACAGCGTGATATGATGAGCGAGATGTTTTCATCACCGGCACGTCCTTTTTATCAGAGTGTCTCGATGATGAATATATCTGCTATTCCGTTGCCTGCGTACACAACATTTGCCATCAGCCATTTTAATGAGGCTGGAAAGATGATTTCCCCGGAAACCATAGCGTCAGTTTATAATGCCTATGATGGTACAACCTGGTATTTGCAGAAAATCTTCAATGAAGCCTATTCTCTGACAGATAAGGGAGAAACTTGTGATGTGCATACCATCTCGGAAGCCATAGAAATCATACTTAACTCAAGCGAGAATTCATACCAGGAAATGCTGCTTCAGCTTAGCATGAAGCAACGTGACCTGTTGGTAGCTATCTGCAAGGAAAAGAAAGTGAGCCAGATAACATCATCTGCGTTTCTAAAGAAATATAAGCTATCCGCCAGCAGTGTTCAAAAGGCCAAAGAAGCACTTTTGTCACTCCACATGATAACCTGCAATTTAGGAGTTTACGAACCATACGATAAATTCTTTGCAGCCTGGATTAACCGATAATTACAACTGCATTTGTTCCAATCTGGAATATTAGTGAATCAGGGACGCATCAGCCGTGCCCTTTAGGATGCCTCCCAAATGTCAGACACGATATAAGGAATGATAATAACTGCCGGAAATTAGACACATGGAGTTCAAAACTATACCTTGCCACGAATCGTTGCGCCCCTTCATTCGCAACTATTGGATGCTGAGTGCTCAATGCACAGCAACCGGCACACAACAGATATTCTCGAATGGAGCGGCAAGCCTTCAATTCTACCTTTCGCAAGACATTAGAATTGATGATGGGGACAGACAATATCGCACAGTACTGTTTCATCAGAATATGCAAAAAGTAGGAGTCGTAACGGCCGAGGGACCATTCATAACCTTTGGTGCCGAGTTCGTACCTTTCTGCTCACGTGTATTCTTCCCAAACGAGATGACAAGTATCTATACTTCGCCTGAAGACCTGCAGGATGAGGAATTTATCAAGGTGAGTAAAAACATCTATGAAGCAGGAAGTACGGAGAAACGCGTCGATCTCCTCGATCATTTCTTCTTGAAACGACTGGCACTGTTTCCAGAAGGCGATATTAATATGGAACGCTTGAGCGATGTCTTTGATAATATGGTGCCGACAGATGGAAGTACAGCCCGCCCCCCTCATAACCAGAACGAGTTCTCACCAGCTGACCTTGCCTCTACGGCATGCCTGAGTCAGAAGCAGTTTACACGCGTCTTTAATAAATATGTGGGAATGAATCCAAAGTCCTACCTGCGATTGATGCGATTCCACAAAGCATTGATGGAGATTCAAACCACCTCCGATAGTTCTTCGCTTACCAATATTGCATGGGGTTGTGGATATTATGATCTTGCGCACATGGCATCCGATTTCCGCGACATTTGTGGTTTTTCTCCTTCCGAACTCATTAGGCATGGTCAAGAACTTACCGAGACCTTTGGACAGAAATTCAGTGGTTTGATGAAGAAAAAGATTAAGATAGAAAACTTGATATAATCACACTGAATGGACATTCTTGTATAACGAAGCAAGGATGTCCATTTTTTACTTACCCGTTCGTCAGGAATGTCATACCTTTACATCCACAAACATTGCAAAATATGCGCATCCTTCTCTTCCCAAGAGAATCTATAGAGAAGATGACTTCTCAAAGGTTCACCTATCCATCAGGTGTTAACGGAACAATGGAGATCTCCTTTGACGTTCTTACCTTCTCCGATGTAGATAAGGAATACGACCGTGCAGTCAGCATGGGTGCAAAACCCGTCATGAAACCAACAACAGAACCTTGGGGACAGCGCACCTGCTATGTTGCAGATCCAGAAGGCAATCTGATAGAGATCAGTTCATTTAGTGATTTACCAGATAACGATAATCCACAATGAATCCTACTTTTTAGCCATTACAAATGAAATCCTCGATATTTTAGAATGTGAGGAACCTATGCTTCGTGAGCTTTCAGAGGATGTAATTACAACTCGCCTCAATCACCAGCACCGAAGCATCACATACACTGACACTTATTATTAAGAAAAGATTCTCACGTTTCATGATTGTAATGTCCGTTTTTTTATTACATTTGCAAAAACAACACTTGCGACTATGAAACAGACTCACGAAGCATTCCAATCCGTTGCTGTGCGTACGGGGATGATTACCGGTTTTATATTGTTTTCCAGTGCTTTAGTTCAAGCCCAGGAAGTGGTGGTGCACGACAGTGTTCCTTCAACCCGAGAAGTAAAGAACCGTAATGTGATGCTGAATGCCAGCAGTGACAGCCAGCCGCGACAGATTTCCATCGGATTGCCCAGCACAATGACCAGCAACATCTACGAAGACGGACTGCCCGTGAGTTATTATTTCTGGCCTTCCATGCCATTCTGGTCATGGAGCAGCGGTGCAAGCACAACCAACAATTCTCTGATGTCGTTAAGCGAATCGGCTATCCGTTATGGTAATGTAAATTATACAGTTACTGACGATACCCGCCATGCTGGAGATAAGTTTGTGGGATTGCTGAATTATTCGGCCAATCATCATGGCAAGCAACTGGTGGATGCTCATGTTTCCGGTCCGTTAAGTCACGGATGGGGTTACACACTAAGCACCTATCAGAACTTTGACCCTGGCAGCAACCATCTGCCGAGCGGGGGCCTGCAGAACCGTCAGGAAATGTACAAGGCAGGTGTGAACAAGTTTTTCGATAATCACCGGGGTGAATTTCAAGCCCTATATATGTATGCTCACAAAGGCGGTGTATCGGACGAATACGGTCCGTTTGTATACCATGCCAAGGACGGAAGTGTAAGTAAGTTTGATGGATTCACCATGGGTAAGGATGCTTATCTTCCTGCTACTGAGACGATTGACTATATTGATATTGCTACCGGAAAACGAGTGACCAGCAATCAGCACGACCAAAGCCACAGCTATACTCATCAGGTACGACTGAACTTTAAATACAATTGGGACAACGGAAATACCCTGAATGTCCGGGCCAAATACAAGAGTGGCGACTCTGGCCGCTGTGGTCTGATGGTATCGGGTGTATCGTTCGTGGATGAAAGTGCGGGCTATACCTATATGAATCTGGGTACAGAATCACAGCACGGCCAAACCTACAGCGGTCCGATTGAGAACCGATTCATGCGTAATGCACGGGGAACTGCTAAAGATTTGTTATTCAATGCAGAACTGACCGGTGGCAAGAACACTACTCATAGTTGGCGAGTGGGATTGGATCAGTGGTACAACAAGGCTGAAGTGGAAAACAATACGGGTATGACCGCCCATGAGGCAAAAGCCGATCCGTTCCAGTTGCTGCTGAACGGCAACGTATTCTATAATGTGAACAGTGCTGGTGAATATTATTCCGGACACGAGAATAAACTGGCGGTTTACGCATCAGACGACTGGACGGTCAACAACCGCCTGTGGATGAGTGCGGGTATGCGATTGCAGTGGCTGAATATCGGTGGTGAGGCGGCCTTATCAACCAAAGACAACCCGAACAACCGCTTTGTGGGTTGGAGCATGAAGGATGCTACCCGTGTGCCGTTCCTTGAGAATTTTCTGGAAAACTCGCTCACCTTCAACGGACGCTATACTCTGCTGAAGGGATTCGGCCTGACGGGCGAATATGTATTCAACCGCCATTTTACGGTGTTAGAGGATTACGCCGGTAATGCCTGGCCTACTAAAAAGCCGGTATTGGTGAATGCAGCCAGCGGAGGTATTTATTGGAACAACGACTGGATTCAGCTGACCAGCCAGTTGACCTTTATCTCACAGACCACCTACAAAGCCCGAATGGATTTTCAGCATGTGCTGACAAAGGATGTGAACGGCATGTCTGCCGGTACCATTGAGAATGTGGCCATTCCGGTGACTTACGGCATTCAGACAATGGGTTGGACAACAGACTTTATGTTGACTCCTTTCCCACATTTCTCTCTGCATGGTCTGCTCACGTTGCAGGATCCGCAGTACAGGAAGTTTAATTTCAATCCTACGTTCAGTGATGGCATCAGCGAGCAGCACGACTTTACCCATCATAATGTTACAGCCATGTCCAAGTGTCTGATAGAGATTGACCCTACCTATACCAATGGTCCATGGAAGGTATGGCTGAGTGCCCGCTACCAGAGCAAGCAGTATATCAATAAGACTAACAGCTTGTATTTCAAGGGAAGATGGGAAACTTTCGGTGGAGTAAGCTATTCAGTAAACAAGCATTTGAGTTTCGACTTGAACCTGGTGAACTTGCTGAATCAGACAGGTGCCAGCGGAAAGATTGGTATTGCCGACCTGGTAGAGAAGGAGGATCTGCACGGCCAGTACGACAACTATGTCATGTCTGGAACCTACATCCGTCCATTTACCATCGAGGCTACGGCACATCTGAAATTCTAAAGATTGGACTCTAAGTGTAATACCATCCCCACCCTACGGAAGAAAGTCTTCCAACCCATCTCCAGGATGGGTTGTCTGGGGTTGGCCGGATCCAGAAGTACAACTTTGGACGGATGAATTTTTCCTTCCTGTTGGCTATCTTTGGAAAATTCAATGCCGATAAGAACCAATGCATGGTTTTCACGCCGGTTGTCTAATCCTACGATGAGCGGATGCTCCTTGTGCATGGCCTTAACGACTTTCCGCATATCCAATGGTAAGTCTTCATAAACCTGAAGCACCGCATTTCCCAGTTTCCAACCGTCTAAACCCTCCACCATGGATTTAGCACTTACCGCACGGTTTTGACTCATTCCCAGCACCTTACGTGCAATCTCGCGCTGGGTACAGTCGATGCCATAAAAACGAAGTACCGTCTGTATGCTGGCCGCCCAGCACCAATTGGTTTGAATCTGTGGTTCGTAGCAATCCATAATCCGCTTGTCCACTTGTGCAGAGATGGTTCCATCGGCATTTTCCCGTATCTGCGCCTGCGCACTCATTCCTAAGAATAAGAGCACCATTACAATGAAAAGTTTCAGGATTTGATTCAGAAATTTCATGGTTACTGATTTCATTATTGCAAAGATAAACAAACCCACGGAAACTGCCAAGAAAAAATCAAGGCCAGAAAAGTTGTATTCTATTATCTATTCTTTCTTATTCATATCCCATTATTTGCTGCTGTCAATGTTTATTCGTATTTTTGCATAAATCTATGATGATCACTGATTGTCAACCTTATAATAATCAACGATGAAACGAATCACACTTGCAACACTATTACTAAGCAACTTTCTGGCATTGAATGCCCAGCGTTCGGAACAGTTGCTGCTAAGCGGATGGCGCTTTCAGCGGGGCGAGAATCCCGGAGCACAGGCTGTTGGCTATAACGACTCGGAATGGCAACAGGTTTCCATTCCACACGATTGGGCTGTTTACGGACCTTTTGATAAGGATATTGACAAACAGGTAGTGGCTATCGAGCAGAATGGTGAGGTAGAAGCAACCGAAAAAACCGGCCGTTCGGGTTCACTGCCCTGGATAGGACACGGATGGTACCGTACAGAGCTGACCATTCCTGAAGGTTATGGCCATGCTGAACTGATTTTTGATGGTGCAATGGCTGAGCCTCATGTGTTTGTGGACGGTAAGGAAGTGGGCTATTGGGCTTACGGTTATAACACGTTCCGGCTGGACATCTCTGATACTAAACCGGGAAAACATACCCTGGCTGTACACCTATTCAATGAAGAGGAATCTACCCGATGGTATCCCGGAGCAGGATTGTATCGTCCTGTAAGACTGCTACTTAGCCAGCCCATCGGATTAAAGACATGGGGAGTGTTTGCGCGTACCACCCGATTGGATAATATCGATGCCACAGGCCAGAAGGCTTCAGAAGCACGAATCTCCATCACCTCTGAATTACGTTTCGATCGTGCTGAGGATAACAAAACTCCACTGGTAGTGACACATAAACTGCTGAATGCTGCAGGTCATGAAGTGGCCAGCCTCTCCAAGAATGCCAATGACAGCCACGAGACAGAGCAAGTGCTGATTGTTCCTAATCCGGAACTGTGGAGCCCTGAACATCCTACCTTATATACATTGGTCACCGAGGTGCGTGAGAACAAACCAGGAGCAGCTGTTCTGGACAAACAGGAAACGGCCGTGGGTATACGACTGACGGATTACTCGCAAGAAGGATTCAAACTGAACGGTCAGTTGCGCAAGTTCAAAGGTGTTTGCCTGCATCACGACATGGGCCCTATGGGAACCGCATTCAACAAAGCAGCATTCCGCCGTCAGGTGCGTTTGCTGAAGGAAATTGGCTGTGACGCCATCCGTACCAGCCACAACATGCCTGCCCCATGGCAAATGGATATCTGTGACGAGATGGGTATGATGGTTATGGCGGAATCGTTTGATATGTGGGTGGCCGCCAAGTGTAAGAACGGCTATTCACGCTTCTTTGAGCAGACCGATACCCAATCGGCCAATGCGGACGGTCGTGCCTGGTGGGAACGTGACATGGAGAACCTGATACTGGTGCACCGGAATCATCCGAGCATCGTGATGTGGAGCATCGGTAATGAGATACCGGATCAGGGAACATCCATCGGTTTGAAATATACCCGTGCCATGCAAGACCTGGTGCATCGTCTGGATCCTACCCGCCCCTGCACACAGGGAATAGACCGTGCAGATGCAGCAGCCGAGAGTGGTGTGTGGCAACTTACAGACATTCAAGGATATAACTACCGTCTGTACAAATATAATTATGGTCACGAGCGCTCTCCTAAGGGAGTAATTTTAGGTAGCGAAACCGCTTCTACTATTTCCAGCCGTGGCGTTTATAAGTTCCCTGTCAAGGAGGTTCATGGTGAGATGTACGATGACGGACAGATTTCCAGCTACGACCTGGAATCTTGTTCATGGAGCAACCTGCCCGATGATGACTGGATGTGGCAGGACAAGGCTCCTTGGGTAATGGGTGAATTTGTTTGGACCGGTTTCGACTATTTAGGTGAACCTACTCCATACGACGACTACTGGCCATCAAGAAGCAGTTACTTTGGCATTTACGATTTGGCCGGACTGCCTAAGGACAGAGCCTATTTATATAAAGTACACTGGGCACCGGAAAAGGCGACCCTTCATCTGCTGCCTCACTGGACTTGGAAGGGCCGCAAGGGCGAGGTTACTCCGGTATTCTGCTACACCAACTATCCGGAAGCGGAATTGTTCATCAACGGTAAGAGCCAGGGACGCATCAAGCGTTCGGATGTCAGTCTGGAGGATTACCAGAAATATACCGTGGATGAGCCTATGATTTGGGGTGGATTTACCACATTTGCTGATCCTAACGCCCCTGCAGACAAGAACCGTCTGAACCGCTACCGCCTGCGCTGGATGGACACCCGCTATGAACCGGGAGAACTGAAAGTGGTGGCTTACGATGCCAAGGGCAACAAGGCTGCAGAGCAGGTGATACGTACAGCCGGAAAGCCTCATCACATCGAGCTGGTAGCCGACCGCCCGGTATTGCAGAAACTGCCGGTAGATGCAGCCGGAAATGCTATGGATACACCAGACTTGTCATTTGTGACCGTACGTGTGGTGGATAAGGATGGCAATATTTGTCCAGATGCAGACAACCAACTGTCATTCAGTGTGAAAGGTAGTTCTGCCAAGTTTAATTCCTGCTGTAATGGCGATGCCACATCCACCGAGGTATTCACAGCACCGACCATGAAAGCTTTCCATGGCGAACTGGTGGTAGTGGTGGAAGCTACCGCCCTGGCAGGAAACGCTCAACTGCAAGTTTCCGGAAAGGGGCTGAAGAGCGGACAGATCAACTTGGATATCAAGTAATAAACAGAAAAACATCCAAACAAAACGTGCGATAAGTTGTTGAGACTTACCGCACGTTTTTTTGTCTTAGTTTTCGAAATAAATCGTATTGGAAGGAGCCGGTGTATCGGGAGTGGGGCCTTCAGGTGTATCATCATCCTTCTCCTCACTCAGAATCTCAGCATCCTCGATATCGTTCAATCGTTCAAACTCTTTCAAATGCTTCTGCAACCAGAAATAGTGTACCATCTCCACCACCCCATAAAACATCATGGAAATACCTACAATATAAAAAGGTAACGCCACAGCCATATCCAGATTGGTTATCACATAAGCACCTGCCACCAACAGGAAAACAGGGAAAGCATAAAAGAATATGGGTGTAGGAGCCACTCGGCGTGCCCGGAATACTGAAGCCAGCTGACCTACAGCAGCTACTACCAGCAAACCGCCTAATGCCAGCATGATGGAACGGGCAAAGAAAGCAGGATTAAACACCATCCATAGGCCCAAGATAACACTACCTAATCCCACAATAGGGAACACCGGACGATAGCCCTCAGTTTTTCTTAACGTCCAGAAAGTGATCATGGAATAGATGCCAGGGCCAAGGAACAGGCACCCTATAAGGATAATGAGCCAAATGGCAGCCTGATTAGGAAATGCCACCAGCAATCCACCTACAATGATGGAAGATATGGAACGGACTAAAATACTTTTCATACTTACTCTTTTTTTACTTGTCCAAAAGTACACCGATTTCATGACATTTCAAAGTTTACCTCAATAATTTTTCCTTATTTATACCATCCGACACGAAAAATGTGTATCTTTGCGAAAAATGAGTATGACTATGATTGACTATCTGTTTTCAAATCTTTGGGCATTATGGGCATGCGTCAGTGTGATTTGTCTGGTACTGGAACTCACCAGTGGTGACTGTTTCCTGATTTGCATTGCCATCGGTTCGGCAGTTACGGCATTGGTAGCAGCATTGGGCGGCGGAATCTATATCCAATTGATTGTAGCCAGTGTTGTTTCATTGTTCTGCCTGTTTGCCATCCGTCCTAAGTTGCTGAAGAAACTTCATGAAGGTGAAGACAAGCGCGTGAGCAATGCAGATGCCGTTGTAAATAAGGTTGGTGAAGTTACCGAGGATATCCCAGCAAATGGATTCGGACGGGTAGCTGCCGGTGGTGATGATTGGAAAGCCAAAACAGCCGACGGTTCCCCATTGGCAAAAGGACAGCGGGTAAAAGTCACCGCCTTAGAGAGTATTATCGTAACCGTAGAAAAAATTTAAAAACATTATATTATGGAACCATCTGGAGCTATGATTTTTTTGATAGGTTTAGCTATCTTCGTTATCATCGTATTGAAGAAGAGTCTGGTAATCATCTCACAATCTGAAACCAAGATTGTAGAGCGTTTGGGTAAATACTTTGCCACCCTGAAGCCGGGTATCAATGTCAGCATCCCTTTTATCGACCAGCCAAAGACTATCGTTACACTACGCCACGGACGTTACGTATATTCTGACGTTATCGACCTCCGCG
>JAZQPA010000162.1:0-4795 GCA_045628125.1 Bacteroidaceae bacterium | reverse complement strand
ATGTGCCTCAGCAGACAATGAGTCGTGAGGACGGTTGGCGTGCCTTCCGGGTGGTGGGCGTGCTGGATTTCTCGCTCATCGGCATCCTCAGTCCTATCTCCACGCGTCTGGCCGATGCCGGTATCGGCATTTTTGCAGTATCTACCTACAATACAGACTACATACTTGTCAAGCAGGAAAACTTTGACAATGCTTGCCGTGCATTGAAGGAATGGATGTAATATTACTTTTGTTACAATTGCCCGTCTATTCAGTGCCGTGGGAGTAAAAGCAGTTTTGGATATGGGTGAGATTGGTAGATTAACGATTTGATTCACAATTCTCAATGACATTGGGATATGAAAAGGCCCCGCTTCGCAGCGGAGCCTTTTTTGTTTCATTTAGTTTTGAAACGAAAAAAACAATTGATATATGACTAAAATGCAAATGTAAAAAACAGAACATAGAGTCAGAAATTTGGTAATCTACTTGAGAAATACTACATTTGCAGAAATAGATGATTATTCCTAACTAATATCTGTATCATGAAAAAGAACCTATCTATGCTGGGTGCAGTGTGCTTCCTTGCGGCTTGTACCAATGCACCTGTTGAGATCTCCTATGAGGGCTTTAACCTCATTACACAGGATGGTCCTACACTGGGCTATTCGCCATCGTCGGGCATCAAGATTCTGTACGATGGAAACCATGCATTCAAGGACTTGAACAAGAACGGAGAGATTGATCCGTATGAGGACTGGCGACTAGACATTGAGGAGCGTGTGGCCGACTTGGCTAACCAGCTCTCTAAGGAGGAAATCGCGGGACTGATGCTCTACAGCTCTCATCAGCCTATTCCGAATACCGGAGGCTACGACCCGGCTACCTATGGCGGAAAGCCTTATGCAGAGAGTGGGGCGAAGCCTTGGGACATGACAGACCAGCAGAAGAAGTTTCTGGGTGAAGATAACCTGAGACATGTGCTGGTGGTGAACGTGGAAAGCCCAGAGGTGGCAGCTAAATGGAATAATGCCACTCAGGCTTTTGTGGAAGGCATAGGACATGGAATTCCTAACAATAACTCCAGCGACCCACGTAACGGAGTGAGCGCAGGCGACAGTGAGTTTACCGCTGGTGCAGGTGGAAAGATTTCCCTGTGGCCTAATGAGGTGGGTATGGGTGCAACCTTCGACCCAGAACTGATGCGTGAATACGGTCAGATAGCATCGGCCGAGTATCGTGCGTTAGGTTCTGCTACCTGTCTTTCTCCACAGATTGACCTGGGTACAGAACCTCGCTGGTTCCGATTCCAGGGTACTTACAGCGAAGATCCTCAGCTGGTGGCCGATATGGCCGAGGCGTATTGCGATGGTTTCCAGACTTCTACCGGCGATGCTGCGCTCTATGGTGCCTGGGGTTTGCAGAGTGTGAATGCCATGGCTAAGCATTGGCCAGGCGGTGGTCCTTGTGAGGCTGGCCGTGATGCTCACTACGGACGCGGTAAGTTTGCTGTTTATCCAGGCAAGAACTACGAACTGCATAAGATCCCGTATCAGCAGGGTGCCTTCAAGCTGAAGAACGGCACTGGGAAGGCTTCGGCTATTATGCCTTACTATACCGTTTCATACGGTCAGAGCGATGAGATGGTGGCCAACAACTATAACTATGACATCATTACCAAGCAGCTCCGTGAGAAAGAAGGGTATGATGGTGTGCTGTGTACTGACTGGGGTGTGACTCAGGATGAGGTGCATCCGGGTATTCACTCTGGTAAGCCTTACGGTATGGAAGACAAGACGGTGGCAGAACGCCATTTGAAGGTGCTGCGTGCCGGTGTGGACCAGTTTGGTGGTAATAACGACAAGGTGCCTGTACTGGAGGCCTTTGAGATGATGATTAAGGAAGACGGTGAGGAGAAGGCTATGGAACGTATCCGTACCTCTGCACGCCGCTTGCTGCGCAACATTTTCCGTACCGGTCTGTTTGAGAATCCTTACCTCATTCCAGAGGAGAGTGCCAAGATTGTGGGTTGTCCGGAGTTTATGGCTAAGGGTTACGAAGCTCAGGTGAAGTCGGTAGTCATGGTGAAGAACCACGAGAATGCCCTTCCACTGAAGGAGGCCAAGAAGACTAAGGTGTATATCCCTCAGCGCATCTATCCTGATCACAAGAGTTTCTGGGGTTCTGTGATTCCATCCGATACCCTGACACCGGTTGCTCCTGAGATGGCAAGCAAGTACTTTGACACCGTGAATAGTGCCGAGGAGGCTGATGTGGCACTGGTATTCATTAGCTCACCAGACAGCGGCTGGGGTCATAATCTGACCGAAGCTCTCTCAGGAGGTCTGGGCAAGTCGAAGGATGCGCTGGTTGCATTGCTTAAGGGTTACGGCCAGCATGTGCCTGAAGAGAATATCGATCAGTATCTGAGTCAGGTTGTCAAGACGCAGTTTGCGGGAGCCAACAATTTCTTCATTCCAGCAGGTAGTGCGGTTGCTGCACCAGGAAACGGATATTATCCGATTTCTCTGCAGTATGAGGACTATGTGGCAGAGTTTGCCCGCGAGCAGTCTATTGGTCAGGGCGACCCATTCGAGACAAATCCGAACCGCTCTTACAAGGGAAAGGGTGTGCGTACCTATAACAAGCCTGATATGCTGCTGGTACAGGAGATGCGAAAGCAGATGGGTGATAAGAAGGTTGTTGTGGTGGTTAACACTTCCAACCCATTTGTGCTGAGCGAGATTGAGCCTTATGCCGATGCTATTCTTATTACCTTCACCATTCAGACTCAGGCTATTCTGGACATTATCAACGGTAGCTACGAACCTAGTGGCTTGCTACCATTCCAGATGCCTCTGAACATGAAGACCGTGGAGGAGCAGGCCGAAGATACTCCACGCGATATGGAGTGCTACATGGATGCCGATGGCAATGTGTATGATTTTGCCTTCGGTTTGAACTGGAGCGGTGTCATCAATGATGAGCGCGTGAAGAAATACAAGTAAGAGAGATACGAAAAAAAAGTAGGAAGAAAACTTGTTCGTTTTCTTCCTACTTTCGTTATTCAGAAATCATTTTATTTCTTTCCGTATTTCTTTACACGGGCATCATTGATGACGCCTTTCCAGTTAAGGCCGTATGCAAAGTCGTAACTGTGGCCTTCTGAGTCTACATAGCATTTCATGTCGTGTGGAAGGTCTTCGCATTGTTCTTCTACCACTGCCATGTTCAGTGGCATCTGCATAGGCAATAGTGCAGATGGTTCTTCTTTACCGGAAATAAGGTCTAGAATGACCTGATTCTGGATGACAAATCCTACCAGAATGGCATCTACATATGGCTCAAATTCTGTGAAAATCATTGGTTTGTCCATATTCACACAGACAATGACTGGCTTGTCGCCCATGGATTTCCGGGTATTCAAGACCATGTCCAAGTCACACTTATTGTTGGTCTTTACAGTCTTTCCTCTATAGGAACGGTTGGTAAAGCTCTCTTTAGGATCTCCACCGGCAAGACTGGTTACACGGGCATTTACGGCTGTGTAATCATTGTACTGCAGGGAGATAGGTACATATCCGTTTCCACCTTTTTTCTTGTCGGCATTACTGTATCCGTTTGGTACATCTGGATTACTGATGAAACAGATGGAAAAATCTGCTTCTGCAGGGTCTTCAACTACCGTATAATATTTTTCCAGCTGGGCTTTTTCTACAGGAGCCTCATCGTATGCCGGAATCACATCGCCAAAGATACTTGCCGATGCAGGATGATGTACTACAGGCACATAAACCTTTTTCTTCTCAGCCATAGGAAGGACGTTGTTCTTGTTCTTCAGCATGACTACAGATTTTACCTGTGCATCATATCCTTCCTTCATGAACTCTGGGCAACCGACCAATGCCTTGGTCTCTTCTGGATTCAGGTATGGATTCTCAAAGAGTCCTACACGGAAAATGTTGAGCAGCAAGCGCTTTGCACTCTGGTTCATTCTGTTTCGCATGAATTCCTCACCCTGTTCCTTGACACCCATCTTATAGGCATCCAGAATAGGCTGGATCTCGTTGTTTCCTCCAAACTGGTCAACACCAGCCATGAGTACTTTATAGTGACGGGTTACAATGTCCTCGGTCTCATGTCCCCAGCATTTTCCTCCAATCATGGATGCGAAATCATCGCTCTCATCAGCTGTAACTCCCCAGTCGGTACATACTACACCATCGTATCCGTATTTCTCACGTAATAAATCATTGATGATGTACTTGCTGTAGTTGTTGCCTTCTTCATTTTCGGTTCCGTCATAATGGTAGGAGATGGTGTAATATGGCATGATGGCAGATGCCATCTTGGTTTTGCCCTTCAACTTGAATGCACCCTCGGTAAACGGAATGAGTGCCTGAGCTTCTCCATGACCTGGATAGACGGCATACTTTCCGTTGATGAAGTGAGCATCGCGACCGCCTTCACCTGAACCTCCACCAGGCCAGTGCTTTACCATGGCATTCACAGATTCATATCCCCATCCATCGGCTATTTCCGCACCTGCTGTACTGTTCTGGAAACCATCGCAATAAGCACGGGCAATATCTGCAGAAAGTTGTGGGTCTTCACCAAAGGTACCGCTGTTTCTCCACCAACGTGGATCGGTGGCGATATCTACTTGTGGAGAAAGGGCAGTGGTGATACCCAATGCGCGATACTCCAAGGCTGCTACACGACCAAACTCCTCAATGAGTTCAGGATCAAATGTGGCTGCCAGACCCAGGGTAGATGGCCAAAGTGAAATCTGACCGCCAGAACCTACATCGAACTC
>JAZQPA010000161.1:0-13107 GCA_045628125.1 Bacteroidaceae bacterium | reverse complement strand
ACGAGATGAAGGTGCTGATGGACAAGATGCTGCCCATGGATCTGCAGGCGGTATTTTCTTATCTCAATCTCAAATCTCAATTATCTTGTCATGAATAAATTTTTTAATTTTATGAATAACAAGAACAAATGGAGCATCATTATTAATGCGCTGCTCACCGCCATCACGGGAATCCTGACTGCCTACGGAATCCTGTTAAATACAAAGAGGACCTGTCGTTTGACAAGTCCTCTTTTTTATTTCAGTATCAGATTCTGCGAGTTATACTTTGAACACAGAGATGATTTGTTTAGTTAACAAGCAATCCTCTTTGTGTATTATTTGTTTGTCATGAACTTGTTTGTCAGCAGAAAGACCTCTTCTATGTTTTTGGGAACAGGGCTACCTAATTCATGAATATTCAGGAAATCATCCAATTCTTTATCTTTCTTCAGCAACTCATTAAGTGGTTTGTACCCGGCACTCTGAAGCAGTTTTCCGAACATATAGATATAACCGGTATTGCTCATCAGCTTTCCATTACTGTCTTCCAACTCGGGCCAGTTGACCAAGGCTCTATGCATGAAATTCTTGATCTGATTGGTAGTCATGGTCTTGGTAATCTCAGGTACCGAAATCAGGTAACGCATATAGCGTGGGAGCTTACCTTGCTTAATATCTGCCGATGGATAGGTCATCCAATAGCGCAGCAACCATTCACCGGCATCCTTGCGGGTAATCAGCTCCTGGCCTAAATTCATGCTCTTGAGGCGTTCTACAGAATATTGAATGCTGGGATGAGCCACATCAAAATCCATCAAGAACGGATATTCAATAAACGACTGGATAATTCCAGCGGTGGACATTCCCTTCAGCGTAGCCGTTGGAATCTCGAATGCCTGAAAAACAGCTTGCATTCCCTGCTTGTTTAATTCGATATACTCATCCGAACCTATCTCAATGGGATAGGTATAGGTATCTGCAGGGCGGTCGAATGCTTTTTCGTACTCGGCAGCTTCCTCATCCCAATCGCCATTGTATTCACCCCAAGGCTGCTCATTATCCATCGCATCATCACTGCTGCATGCACCCAACATGAATATGGATGCCATGCTCAAGAATAAAAAATACCGTGCTTTCATAATCCATCAATTTTTGTAGGATGACAGGTGCTATTTGTACACCACATTGAAATTTTTATTTCCCTCAACAAGTTCAAGTTCACACCCTTCGGTCTTATCATATTGTATAGAAACCCTAATGTCATTCAAGCTAAAGAGCACATGTTTCTCCATCTCTTTAGGCAAATATAGGGTTACTGGATTCTGAGGATAAAATATAATATGATTCAGGGTATAGTTCTTAGAAAAATCCAAATCTGATTTTGAGGTTCCATCAAATGCGAAACGTTCCAGATCTGAAAGCTGAGAACCATCAATTGCAGGAATGTCACAATATGTGAGGCTTAAACCTCGTAAATTCTTAAGTCTGTACAGGGCATCGATATTTGAGATCTCACATTTTGCAAGAGCTAAATCTTGCAAATTATACATACTGCTCAGCACTTCAATATCTGATAGAACAGCATTCTCTAAGATAATGCCTTTCAGATTCCGGAAAACGTCAATACCCTTTAGCGATTTGACGGTTTTACGGGCTGTTGTAAACGCATCAATTTCGATGAAATCAACCACTACTTCTGCCTCAGCTGTAGAAACTTTTCCACTATGATCAAGGTCGAATTCACGGTAACAGTAATCACGGAGCACATCATCCTCAATGTTAACACATACGTCGTCCTCTTCAGGCTCCAGCGCTTCATCACTGCTGCAAGCACCCAGCATGAATATGGATGCCATGCTCAAAAATAAAAAATACCGTGCTTTCATAATCCATCAATTTTTGTATGTTGCAAAAATACAAATAATTACAATATTATGACTATCAATTCCTAAGAATCAGCACCCTACCCCACCGATTTTGATTTTTTAACTTTTTACTTCTGCCATCCTGAGAAGAACAGCATTCGGAATAAAGCCATCCGGTTTAGAAAGATTCCTCCCTTCGGTTCGGAATGACATTACTTATGTTTTGGGCTACATTCACATTACACAAAGGGAGAATTATTAAAATTTAGAAACTACTCCCTGGAACAAAACCGTCTGGGTATTCTGCTCTACGATAGCATAGGCGAATGGACGGTCCAGAAGGAACAGAGATGGAATGGTTGGGCTTGATATCCAATCACTTGTCGAAATGGCGGCTGCCTTGGCTCCTGACTCGTTCACCTCTATGGTGGCCGTCTGCGATACATCACTAAGTGTTATGCCTGGGGCTATACCCGGTGTCTGGTGGAACAGATCGTTGACACCTAATTCCTTCAAGAAATTCGTAGCACTGAACTCCGATGTCTCCTTAAACAAAGGAATAGCATAGTATACTTCATGATTTTCCATCGGGGTAAACCAATCGATAGTAGGCAGCATGTCGGCCAGTTCATAGCCCTCGTCGGGTAGGAAGAACACCATCTGGAACGAGTTTATCTTATAAGGCAGCGTAATCATGCTGTAGCCCTCTTCCCATGCACTCATGAGGCCTGATTTATTATTCATGAACTTGGTTTCGGTAGTGGTTCCATCGTAATTGTTGAACGGATACGGAATGGTCTTCTCTGCATCAAACTTGTTCTGCCACTGACCATTGAAGTAGGTGGCATTGGCCAGCAACAGCTGCAGTTCTGACAGAGGAGCACCTACCGGCATCTTGTTTATCAGTCCGCCGGTCTTCTTGCTGGCCCAATCGTCCATAGCCTCCTTGGTGGTAATGTTGAACGATTCCGCATTGAACACTTTCTGCATGTTCTCCATGAACAGCGGCTCGATAGGAAGTCCTTCACGCACCCAAACCGAGTTGGCTACAGAGAACTGCAATCCCTCGTCATAACCCGACGTCAGTCCCTTCATGATCTTACCGTAACAGCTGTTCAGCTCGTCCAGCGAAACGGCATCCAGATTCAGTGCCTGAGCTACCTCGGCCCAACCGGTATCGGATGCACCGTTGGCCGTCATCATCAATGCTATCTCAATGCTGAGCGGAGAGCATACAAAATTAGGACTGTATGCATAAATGTAGGATGCCAGACGGTTACCGAACTGATTGACACTCGAAACCAATTTGCGTTCATCCGGGTACATGCCCAAGAAATCAAAAGGCTTGGGAGTTAGCAGTATAGATTCCGGTGATTCCGGAGTTTCCGGTGCAGGATCCTGATTTTCAGCAACTGGCTGCTGTGGTGTCTCTACAGCTTCGTCTGTGCTGCATGCCGATAGTGCCAATGCTGCAACTGCCATAAGTGCAAAAAACTTGTGTTTCATAATGTATACAATCTAATTTAACATTCTGGTCTTTATAATAAAGACAAATTACCTACCGAAATCATTACGGCATCATGGTTAAAAATGGTTAATACTGGTCTGTATTGTCATTTTGTGGTTCATGATTCATCAATAGTCAGCAGCATGGCAGATAATCAGTTTTCCGTCCTGACCACGCTGATGCATGCCTCCACCCTCGCAGTAGCGGAAGAGTTTGCAATCCCGGCATGGGGCGGTGTCTTTAGCCCATGAGCGGTTGCGGTAGGGCTGGAAACGGTTTTCCCACACGTCCCATAAATCGTCCTGATAGATATTACCCTGATGGTAATCGCTGCGGATGCTGGTGCAGGCCGAAATGGAACCGTCTATCAGTACCGATGCCACGGAAACTCCTGCCTGACAATGGAACAGATGGTCACGAACCTCGCCCTCGTAATCGCCCAAAAAGCCCTCGCAACCGTAGTAGCACAACATGGAGGTGTGGTGCTCACGGTAAGCCTGACGCTGCGTACGGATATAATCCATCAAGTGCCGGAACTCCTCTTTGTTTAAAATCATCTCAGGGTCGCTGGCAGCACGACCCATGGGGAACACGGTAAGCAGTCGCCAGCGCTTCACTCCTATTGCGGTCAGCGCCTCGCGCATCTCATCCAGTTTGGGCAGGTTGCGGCGGTTCACGCAGGTATCCACATCCCAAACCAATCCCTGAGTACGGCACAGCAGAGTGATGGCCCGCCAAGTCCGGGCAAAACAGCCTTCACGGCCCCGCATCCAATCGTGATCTTCCTGCATGCCATCCAGGCTGATGGTCAGGCTTTGCATGCCGGCATCCAACAAGGAACGTAGCCGGGCTTCGTCCAGCAACCAGCCATTGGTGACTATGCCCCAGGAATAGCCCCGTTCATAGAGCGCACGGCCCACATCGTCCAAGTCTGGGCGTACCAGCGGCTCGCCACCCGTGATGACTATCATCACCTCATGCGGGTTGACATGCGGTGTTACCGAGTCTATGACACGCAGAAAATCCCCGGCCGGCATATCGGGTGCCAGCGCGGTGGACTTGCAGTCGCTTCCGCAATGACGGCAATGCAGGTTGCAGCGCAGGGTGCACTCCCAGAATATCTGGTGCAACGGGTGCAGTTTGGCCCTGTTGTGCCGTATCTGCCGGAAAACCTCCAGCTGCAGGCGTTTCTTCAGACTCAGTTGGTCAAATGTCATTTCTTCTTCAGTGTAAAGTCGGCAGTACCCAAATCTGTGCCCCAGCACCATTCGTTCTCACCTTCTGTCGTACGATCCAGTTTCACATCGGTGGAATCGGATTCGTAAACGCCACTAGGGTCGTCCACCACTATACGCAGAGTGTATCTTTCATTGAATCCCGACCAGCTTCCGAAAGATTTGTACTTTCCATCCGCACCGGTTTCCACAATGTCTATCTGCTGAGGGTATTCCACCCCTTCACCTTTATAGACAGACTTAACGGTTACATTCACACCATTAAGTACCTGTCCATCAGCATTCTGCACAGTTCCCTTCACATCGAAATGGGTATAGGGCGTACCGTATAAACAAGGATAATCACCCGGTCCATCTATACCCTCGCAACTGCTGAAACCCAGCAAGGCCAGCACACTGCTCAAAAGCAGATTCAGCCGGGTAAGCATCCATTTCTGCAGGTTCTTGTTCCCTTTCATCATTTTTTCTTTTATTACACTACAAAATTACATCAATTTATTCATACCAGGAATATGTTTCTGGCATTTTTGCTTAATGGAAAATTAATCCAAAATGACCCAAGAAAATTCCATATCCTTTGGGAAGTACGGACTATCTTCCAAAATCTGCTTTGTGAATGGACTGCAATGAATGGTACAATGCCCCACAGCTGTACTCATTCCCTCAACAGTTTTATACTAGAGGCGATTTCTCGCCATACCAGCCCAATTATTCAGACACAAAACCCTTGGCAAAGCCAAAGACCTCCTCTTCTGTTGGAATTCTTCCAAAACCGAGCTCGAATACATCCACGTACTCGGGATGATCAGCAAGGAAAGTTAAGAAAGGAGCATATTGTGCACAAAGCATCAGATTACCTAAAGCAACGGTTGGATTGCACTTCTTCCCGCCATCCTGCTTTTCAACTATAGCCTTAGCCATTCTTTTCTGATCGGCCAATGACAGATTTAGCAATAAATGGCGCATGCTGGCTAAATCGTAAACAAATGAATAAACATCTGTATTTGTCTCCCAAGACATCTTTTTGTATACTGCAAGCCAAGCATCGGCAAAGTCATCACGGGTCTGTAGCACCTTGTCTGCAGCCATGCAGGCACCCTGGGTCAAAAATCGGTTGAACTGGAGTAACTGATAGTCATAATAATGTGACTGACTAATCACAGGGTTGGTAATGATGGAAAGGATATTGCTCTGGGTGCTGGCGGTGGAAGCCCATGAGGCAGGTATCATACAGGCCAACTGCATGTCATCAATACCTTTCAGTTCATACCACGCATCCGTGCCCGGGATAATAGGGTATTTGTACATCTCGTCAGAAAAAATGGAACCTACACGGCTCACCATTTCCACGTATTCGCTATCGCCTTCTGAATACATAGTATTACCTGAATTATTACAAGAGGTGAAGCAAAAAGCCAAGAAAGGCAAGAAAAGCAGAATCTTTTTCATAGTTGTAATTAGGGGTTGATCTATTTTATGGAAGTTTTGACAACCATCAACACTTCATTTCTATACTAATTTTATGGTAATAGGAATCTATATTAAAAGCGATAACCCAAAGTAAGTTGGAACACGCTGTTTTTGGAATAATCCTTTACCGGGCCATCCACGTCTTTTTCTACATGGGTAAGTCCCCAGTTATAGCGGGCATCAACCACCACATGACTGAACTCATAGCTTACACCTACCGGAACGGAAAGGCCTGCGGTATTCAGAAGATCCTTGTAATTGGTAGAAAAACCTGTACTTTCACCCATTGTATAAGTACGCAATTTGGCAGAAAGCAGTACATCGGCCTGCAAACCAGCCTTCAGCGCCAGGCCACGGGTCACATACACATTCAGCAGAACCGGAATATTCAGGTAATTGTTGCGGTATTTGTAATCCACACCCGAAACATCGGCAGAACATCCCTGCTGAGCATAAAACAAGCCACCAGATAATGCCAGAACCGGGTTCAGCTGTTTCTGTGCCTCGGCACCCATTATCATGCCCATTCTTCTGTCAGCATGTGAGAGAGTGGTGGTAGCTGATGTCAAACCCACCATAGGGGTGACCTTGATTTTCCCTACTTCATTCTGCGCAAAAGCTGCAATGGAAAGACTCATCAACAGCACAATAGTAAATAGCTTTTTCATTTTGGATCTATATTTTCATGGATTTTTCTCTGTAATTTTTCTCAGTATGAAACGGCTTCTTCTCCAATCAATATGGTATTCTATCATTTCCTTCAGCCAACCACCAATCGTATAAATCCTGTCCCCATAGGATAGCAAAATCTGGTGATAAGGATGGGCCATGTACCCATTCTCGACCATAAGGCCCCATGGATTGTGCCCTTGGGATTCCGTTATCAGCAAACAGGTTCTCCAATTCCCTTACGTTAACCGGTGTTTCCTTAGTAAGATGAAGCATGTACATTTCTGTTCCCATCTGACTATAAATTTCCAGATGACACATATTGATAATGGCATTCAATTGGTTGATTCTACCTTGAAATGGCTGTACAACTATACACTCATAGAGCGGCCACATGCGATCCCAATAAAAACCGATACGGGAAGCATACAAAACCTCATCCATCTTATTCAGTTCCTCGGGAGTGATGCCATCGATACGGAACAGACGCTTAGTGTCCTTATACCGTCCTACATTCCAGATATAGCTCTCACCTCCTACCCACTCCTCATTCACGGTCAGTCCCATGCCACGGAGTTTGGCAAACAATTTCTGTTCGTCGTCCTTCTTGTACACCACATACGAGCAGTTGGGCGCATAAACCAATGGCATCTTATTCCCATAGGTTTCCGATTCATAAGAAACGGTATAAGCCAGATTGTTCCAATCCAGGACAAGTTCAATGGTGCCACTAGAATAATTGCCCAACATTGAGTTATTGTTTGAATCGGACAAAGAATCATCAGGAATACACCCGGTGAGGATCAAAGTAAGACAGCAAATAATGTAATACCCATATTTCATAACTATATGCTCTTTTCTTCTCGTTTATATATATGACTAGGATTGAAGCCTATTAATCACGGTTTTATTGTTAATATTGTTTAAATCGCTCTTTTTCTTTCTCTCCGGCATTGGATTCCTGATGACGGGATGAAGAAGGACGGAAATTATAACTGATACTCAGTTCCACACGTCGGGTATCGTTATAACTCAGGCGCTGGAATTCCAGCTGGTTGCCGTACCAGATCTGGAAGGACTTGGAACTGGCAGCCAGGTCAATACCCTGCAGACGGAATGTCCACTGCCCTCTCTGATGTGCCAGGCCCACATTCACCGAACCGTTGTGCCGCTGCAGCGTAGTTCCCACATGGCCGGTATTGTGATACTGCCATTCAGCCCATGCCTGCCATGAAGGACTGAAACTGTACTGATTGTGCAGGCTCAGGTAGAACAACGGGCGGTTGAATGTTCGGGAGGTACCCATATTGTAGGTTTGACTTACCTGCTGTCCCGCCAATGAGAAACTCCAGTTCCACTGCAAGCGGCCGGTCTTGGGAGTCAGCGCTAATGTGGCGGAATACAGGCGGGCATGGGGAATATTGTCATAATGCAGCATGAAATGAGAGGAATAGCTGCCTAGGCTGGTAGCAATGAAACGGTTCACCCACTGATAATCCAAGCGGGCATAAAGCCAACGGTACTGCCCATGTGCACCCAACTGATAATAAACGGCTGATTTCAGGTATGGGTTACCAGAGATGTACTGCATATAATTATTGTACAGAGAATAATTGTTCAACTGATTATAGGCCGGGCGCTGGGAATGGCTGGCCAATGTCAGTCCCAAGGAGCCTTTGGACAATAACCGGGTGAGGCTGGCATAAGGATAGACACCATTATGATTTCCTCCCCACCAGTCATTCTCGTTCTGGGATCTCAACTGGCTACGGGTGTTCTCATAACGGGCACCGGCATTCCATTTCCAATGCTTATGATCACGGCTGTAGAGCAGGAAAAGCGATTGCTGGGTCTCTGTTCGGCGTGTCTTATTGGCATAATCCAAATCCATTTCCAACTGATACCAATCGGTATGCTGGGTATGGGTAGCCTCATTTCCTGCCTGCAAGGTGCCCTTCCAGAAAGGCAGACTTACCTGCAACTTTTCAGCCCAAAGGCGGTTGCCGGAGATATTCCGCTGGCCCAGGACTGCAATGTCACCGCTATTACGGATGGACTGAATGCTCATCTTGTCCTGATAGTATGCCAAATTAAGACTGATATCGGCCTTACCTACCTTTCCGCGGTAATACAACGAAGCATCGTGACGGGGTTTGTAATTCAGTTTCCACAAATCTGTATTGGCCATGCTGTTATTGTACGAGAAATCACCCGGTTTACCGTATTCCTGATGATAAATTAGGGAACGTAACACACCGGAGACCTTGTATCGGCCACCCAGCACATGTTGGGAATTGATATGGTAATCGGCCGATGCAAACCCTTCAGCCGATTCCATACGGGGACTATAAATAATGTTGCGCTGGTCTAAACTATAGTTCTTATAATCCATGGCAAGGATTTCCGTCTCCTGATAATGCTGTCCGTTCTCATACGACAGACCTGCTTGCAGGTTCCAATGCTCTGATACCCAACCCAGGGTGCCCTGTCCCTGACTGATGGCCCGCTTTCCTAGTGAGCTCTGGGCATGCATGGAACCGTTTATTCCCTTCTTATCGGGCACAACGGTATAGATGTTTACCACCGTGGAGCTGCGCGAGCTGTACTGCGGGCCGCCATTCTCGTCCAACTGGATGCGGGCTATCTCGGATGCACGCAACTGAGTGAGTTCGCTGAGGTTGGTAACCTGACGGCCATTGATGAAGATGAGCGGTGCGCCATTTACCGAGGTGTAACCCTCGTCCGTGCGACGCAAACCGGGCAGATAATCCAGCAGGTCGGTCAGCGAGTTCAGGCGTGAAAGGCTGGTGCCCTGCACGTGTAGCGTCAGTCCGTCGTCATGCAGAAAATACTGCGGACGGTTGCCGCTGACCGTCATCTCCTGCAGCAGGAACGGATTGCTGACCATCACCACATCGCCCATCTGGGTGACCGGTGTGAGCCGCTGCATGGGTGAGTATCCCATTCGGGTGACCCTCATCATCACATCCTGAGCATCGACCGGAATCACAAAATCGCCGTTCTCATTGCTCACGCCTCCGGTCACCAGCACGCTGTCGGAGGGCTGATACAGCAGAATGGTGGCAAAGGAAACGGCCTGCCTGTTCTCGTCCACCAGCCTGCCCCGAAGCTTACGGGATTCTTTCTGGCGGCTCTCGATAAAGATGTGTTTCTTGTCACGAAGAATGCGCAAGGGGTAAAAGCCGATGGCCTGCCGCAGAATGGGAATGAGAGCAGAGCCCTGAATATCGGCCGTAACGGTATAATCCTCTAAATCGTTGTAAATGAAATGAATCTTGTAGTCAGAAAAAGCCTGATCTATCTGGGCAAGGGCATCAGTAAGGGGCACTTCCTGAAAATGGAAGTGTTTAGGCTGGGCATAGGCGCGTAAGGTACACCCCAGCCAAACGACAAGAAGAAGTGCCCGGTGCATCATTCCACAACCATTGTATCGCCTTGCAATGTGATATTAACCTTATCGAAATGGTTGAGGAACTGAACGGCCTGCTGTAAGGTCTGGTTCTTGTCTATCTGAACATATAGGGTGATGCTCTTTAACTCCGGATTTGCAAACTGAACCCGGGCATGATAGTGTGCGGCCAACTGGTTCAGGATGTTCTCCAGGGTGACCTGATGAAAGACAAAGGAGTCGGCTGAAACGGTAACCGTACCCTTTGGCTGAGCCTGAGCCTCTTTGGGGGTGGCGGGTGTGTCCTGAGGCTGAGCTGTTTCCTGCCTGAAAACCGGCAGAATGGCTGCAATGCCTATTCCACAGATCAGCAACAGGCTGGCTGCCACGGCAATGAACTTATGCCAGGTGGCCGGCTTTTTACTCATGTGACGGGTCCTGAACGATTGCCATTCCGCATCCACATCCGGCTGAGCGCACGGTACGGCATGGGCACGTTTCACCTCGCAAGCCATCCGGTACAATTCCTTTCCTTCGGGCTGGTTCATCATATTCTGAATATCGTTGTCTGTCATCACTCGGTTCTTTTCGGGTTAAACTTATCGCGCAGCATGCGCAATCCTTTCACTATCTGTTTGTTGATATATCCTACACTCATCTGCAACTGCTCGGATGCCTGCTTGTACGACTGGTCCTGCATGATGCAGAGCTGAAGCACGGTACGGGTGTCAGGGGGCATGTCATTTTCCATGTACTGGCGGATGTGCTCCAACTGCTCCGCCTCTTGAACGGCATTGAGCGACAGCTGAATCTCCTCGGGGTACAGCTTACGCAACCGCTCCTCCTGCGAAAGTGCGCGTATGCGGTTGGCACACCCGTTGCGGACACTATTCAGCAGGTATGCCCGCTCTGTCCCGGAACGTATTTCGGGCTGTTTCTCCCATATCCGGGCAAACACATCGTGTACAGCGTCACGGCTCTCCTCCTCGTCACGAAGCATGGAGAAAGCCAAATTATACATGGCTTCATAATGCTCCTTAAATAGGTGTTCAAACTGCTTCTCGCTATACATTTTTTACGTCCGTTTATGATAAGACACGCCCAATGCGGTTTCAATTACGCCACGCCGGAACTTTTAGCATGTTTTAACAAAAAAGTACACAAGGGGACTGTCCCCTTGTGTACTTTTATAGATGGTTTGCGGAATTACTGCTTTTCTGCGCGGATGACGTTGGCCAAAGAATCGTTCCATACGATACCGGCATTCTTATACTTGAAGTGGGTATCCAGCATCTTGTTGAAGCTGACAGGAACACTCTCGGCAGTGCCGTCCAGAATCTGATTGATCAGCTCCTGACTCTGCTCCAGGTAGCTGTAGCCCATGGTCTCGCCAATAGCTGGATCCAAACCTGAACGCTGATGGTAATGACCACCCCAGAAAATCAGGTTGTCCTTGTTGATGCCGTTGGCAGGATCATTGATGTAAGCCAGCAACTTAGGCACACCGATGGTGTACTCCTTGAAGCAGTCCATGTTGAACAGCCATACGCCCTGGCCGGAACCGATGGCATCGCCCGAGAAGCAGATGTCCTTGCCCTCGACAAAGAACACCATGCTGCCGTGAGTGTGGCCCGGTACCATAACGGAATTGACCTTGATGCCACCCAGTTCGAACTGATAGCCATCCTCATACATGCTGGTCTGACCGGCAGGGAACTTATCGGCCATCTTCTCGAAATCCACCTTAGGCAGGGCAAACTTCACCTCTGGATTAGAGACATAGGCTGGCAGCATACCGGTATGATCGCCATGGTTATGGGTAAAGGTGATGGTCAGCGGCAGATTGCCGATGCGGTCGGATACCACCTTCTGCAGGGACTCCTCGGCATTGTCGGCCCACTTGATGTTATTGGACAGGTCGATGAGCAATGCCTCCTTGCTGCCTACCAGCAGGTACATGTCGGACGGGTTGTTGAACGCTACCACCTTGCCTGAATCATCCAGGACATTGCCGGCAGGATAAGCTGAATTGAAATCCTGCAGGTGATAGATGTTCTTCTCTATCACATCCACGGTATAGGTACCCACCTCTTCGGTACCGGTCTGTACATAGCCCTCTTCCTTAGGCTGGTTCTGGCAAGCCACAGCCATGCAAGCCAGCGATGCAATCAAAAACAGTTTCTTCATAGGTTTGTATTAGAAACGAACGTAGGTCTCAGCCCAAATTTCGTTGTAATTGCGGTTTGCTAAATTACGATCGTGATTGTAGTTGTACTGCAACTGGAACATCAGGTTCTTGTGCAGACGGATATTCGGTGTGATGGAATAAATGGTCTTGGCGGTATTCCACTGACCGTTGTCACGATAGTTATCATAGGTGAAGAAGATTTTCAACCATGGAGCTACAGGCACACCCAGTGTAGCATACATAGCATCGGCACGTCCGGTTCCCTTCCAAGTCTTGGTCTCGGCATTGTAATCGGCAATCTTATGACCGGTGGAATGACCGTACTCGGTACGCAGCACCCAACCGTTCTGCTCCACCTTGGCACCAATGATGTATCGGTTGCGGTTCACGGTTACGCCATTGGATGTAAAATCGCCAGTCCATCCGAATACGCCCAGGGTCACACCCTTAATAGGCTGAATCTGAAGTGTTCCGGTAACATCCTTGTGAGAATTGGCATCGGCAGTATTGATACCCTGACCGTTGGACAGCATCAGCTGATAGTGTACAAAACGGTGTCCGTCCTTAGCAGGGAAAAGATCACCCTGAATCTGGATACCCTGGTCACGACCGCCGTTGCTACCGCTCTCGGCACCGATAAAGTCGTTATGACCGGTCAATTTCTTGGTCATCTGTGAATAATCGCCATAACCTACATCCCATGGATTCATAGGGTTTTCAAAACCAAAGGCACGCTTAAACTGACCCACCTTTACGTAGAATTCCTTATACTTACGCCACTC
>JAZQPA010000160.1:0-2872 GCA_045628125.1 Bacteroidaceae bacterium | reverse complement strand
AAAATCATGAAAAAAACTTTACTCTGCATGGCATTGGCCATGAACGCATTCTGCATGCAGGCTCAGCAAACGCCTAAACTAAATGCGAATAATATTGACGAAGTAGTAGCTGCCATGACACTGGACGAAAAAGCGCATATGGTAAATGGTATCGGTGCCTTCTGGGGAGGTGATGCCAGCTGCAAGACCCCTCGTGACATTCCGGGTGCTCCTGGTGGCATGTACAGCATTCCTCGTCTGGGCATTCCTTCTCTGTACTTCGGTGACGGTCCATTAGGACTTCGCATCGACGAGAAACGCGACTTCGACAATCACCACTATTATACTACTGCGGTACCTGTTCCCCTGTTGCTGGGAAGCTCTTGGGATTCTCAGGTTATCTATGATGTGGCTCAAGACATTGCCGAAGAGTGCAGAGATTACGGCATTGATGTGATGCTCGGTCCATCGTTCAACCTGCTGAGAAACCCATTGGGCGGTCGTACCCACGAATACTATTCCGAGGATCCTATGCTGGCAGGCCGCCTGGCATGTGCGTTTACCGATGGTGTACAGTCATTAGGCATTGGCGCATCCGTAAAGCATTTTGTAGCCAACAACCAGGAAACCAACCGAAACGCGGTGAATGCGCTCATCAGCCAGCGTGCCCTTCGCGAAATGTACCTGAAACCTTTTGAGATTGCTGTCAAAAATAGCAACCCATGGACTGTGATGACCTCCTACAATGGTGTGAACGGCGACTGGACTTCGGAGAGTCGTGAACTCCTGCAGGATGTATTGCGTAACGACTGGGGCTTCAAGGGCATGGTAATGACCGACTGGGGAGGCGGTACACATCCAGTACAGCAGATGCAGGCTGGCAACGACCTGCTGGAACCGGGTAATGAAGCATCGGCACAAACCCTGATCAAGGCAGTGAAAGATGGCATTCTCGATGAGAAGGTGCTAGACGAAAATATCCATCGCATTCTGGAGCTGGTAGTGAAGAGCAAGTCGTTCCAGAACTACAAGTTCAGCAACCGCCCCGACCTGGCAGCACATCAGGCCATGGCACGCAAGTCGGCTGCAGAAGGATGCATCCTGTTCAAGAACGACAACGAAGCCCTGCCTTTCTCATCGGCAGTCAAGAACATTGCCCTTTACGGAAATACCGCCTACGATGTGATTGGTGGTGGTATCGGCCATGGGGAAGGTAACAGCGGCAACTACATCATCTCCTTGGTAGAAGGTTTGAGACTGGCCAACTATACGATTGACTATGAACTGCTTCGCGCCAGCAAATACCCTGGCCATCTGAATGCCTGGGGCATGTGGACAGTAGAAAAGCCAACCGACGAAATCATTCCAAGCGCACAGGATCTCAGTGCCCAGGCAGGCAGAAACGATATTGCAGTCATCGTATTGGGTCACAAGGCAGGCGAAGGTTCTGACCGTGTAGCATCAGCTTTCTACCTCACCGATGCAGAAAAACAACTGGTAAAAGAAGTTACCGAACAATATCATAAGGTAGGCAAGAAAGCTGTGGTAATCCTGAACATCCCTGGCCCTATTGAAACCGAATCCTGGAAGAGCATTCCAGATGCCATTCTCTGTATCTATCAGGGTGGCGAACAGCTGGGAAACTGGGTAGCCGATGTATTGAAAGGTGCTGTTACCCCATCAGGCAAGCTCACCACTACTTTTGCCAAGGACCTGAAGGATTATCCTTCTCACAATAACTACCCTGTGCTGGACAAGGCTTTCGACATGCGTGGCATGATGGCCGAGGGTGCCGCTTTTGAAAGAAAGGATAAGATGGTAACCGAGGGTAAGAAGAACGTCGACTATGTCATCTACGAGGAAGGCATCTATGTGGGCTACCGCTATTTCGAGACTTTCGGTGTACCTGTATCCTATCCTTTCGGCTACGGTTTGAGTTACACCACCTTTGAATACAGCGATGCCAAGCTGGTGAAGAAGGGCGATGAGTTCCAGGTATCCGTGACCATCAAGAATACCGGTAAGTATGCCGGCAAGGAAATTGCACAGGTCTATGTAGGCGCACCAAAAGGCAAGCTGGACAAGCCTGTGAAGGAACTGAAAGGCTATGGCAAGACCAAGCTGCTGGCTCCAGGAGAGTCTGAGACACTGACCATCAGCATTGCCACTCAGAATCTGGCTTCATTCAACACAGCAAAGAGCCAGTGGGAGACCGACAAGGGTAACTATACCTTTATGATAGGTGCCTCTGTTCAGGACATCAAGGCAAAACTGACCGGAAACGTAAGCAAGGCTTGGAGTCAGAAAGTGAGCAATGTGCTGAAGCCACAGATTACTATCAATGAACTGAAAAACAACAAATAAAATCATGAAAAGAATTGTACTTTTGTTTGCACTCAGTGCAAGCATAGCATCGGTTTCTGCACAGAAACTGGTCGTAAGAATGGATGACATTGGTGCTACACATTCTGAAAACGTAGCGGTCATCAAGTGTTATCAGGAAGGTATTGGCCGAAGTGCAGAGATTATGCCTGTCTGCCCTTGGTTCCTGGAAGGTGCTCGCATGTGTAACGATAATCCAGGCTTGGATGTAGGTATTCATGTGGCATTCAGCAGCGAGTGGAGCAACTACAAATGGCGCCCTATCACCCATTGCCCTTCACTGTGCGACGAGGATGGCTACCTGAAGCCTTTCCCACAGATTACCAACCTGGAAGAGGCTGAAGCTGAGCTACGTGCTCAGATTGAGTTCGGTATGAAATATGTGAAGAATGTCACCCACATTACTGACCACATGATGTGGACTTTCCAGCCTGGCATGAACGACATGGTAGAAAGAGTAGCCAAAGAATATGGACTATTCTATCAGGGAGGTAAAGGCGATGATCGCTAT
>JAZQPA010000159.1:0-15667 GCA_045628125.1 Bacteroidaceae bacterium | reverse complement strand
AATAATGTCATTCTGAGCGAAGCCCAAAAGTGATTAATAATGTCATTCTGAGCGAAGCGAAGAATCTTGAGGGCGTAAGCCCGAATAAAATAACGACTTTTTCCTTTTTTAATTCGCTTCGCTCAAGATTCAAAGCCTCGTTTCACTACGCTCTGATTCACAGAGAGCAGGATTATAATTCACAACGCTCTGAATGACAGACAGTACGATTATTCACCACACCCAAATCAAAGAGAGTGGAAATAATTATTCACTACGCTCTGAATGACAGAAATCGCAAGTTTCTATTTATTGAATAACAAAACATTATCAAGCTTCAGGAACAGCCTTCAGCATAGCTACCAGATGATCCCAGCACTTCTGGACGGCAGGGATATGCATGCGCTCCTCAGGAGAGTGAACGCCACGCAAGGTAGGGCCGAAGCTGATCATATCCATCTGTGGGTAGCGCTCCTTGAACAGACCGCACTCCAAACCGGCATGGATGGCCTTGATCTTTGGCTCCTTACCGAACAGATCGGCGTAAGTCTGCTTGGCTACTGCCAGAATCTCACTATCCAGATTAGGTGCCCAACCTGGGTAAGATGCACCGTGCTCTACCTGAGCACCACCCAACTCCAGGGCTGCGCGAACGGTATGTGCCATGACATCCTTACCGTTATCGGCACTACTGCGCTGACTGCTGCAGATATTAATGGTATGGTTCTCGCCCATCTTCACGCTGGCCAGATTAGAAGAGGTCTCAACCAATCCTGGAATATCGCGGCTCATCTCGAATACACCATTATGAACAGAAGCAATACTGAAAATCAATCCCTTAGCAGTTGCAGGGTCAATAGCCTCGGTTACCTCGGTGCTCTGCATGGTCAGTTCCAGCACAGGTTCGGTCTTCTTGAACTCGTCCTTCACACCCGCTGCCCATACGTTGAAATCCACGCGGATGTTCTCCTTGTCCTTCATAGGCACAGCAATCACAGCCTTGGCATCGCGAGGAATGGCATTGTGCAAACCGCCACCGTTGAAGCTGCACAGCAGCATGTCATACTTCTGCAGGCTCTGGAACAGGAAACGGTTCAATACCTTGTTGGCATTGGCACCACCCTTGTTGATATCATCGCCACTGTGGCCACCCTTACCGTTCTTAAATGACAGCTCCAAACCGATGTAACCCTCAGGAACAGGTACCGGAGTATAAGAGAATACGGCATTGGTACGGATACCGCCAGCGCAACCTACGAAAATCTCGCCCTCGTCCTCTGAATCCAGGTTCAGCAGGATGCTGCCGCTCATGAAACCAGCCTGCAATGCCTCGGCACCGGTCAGGCCACGCTCCTCGTCAACGGTAAACAGACACTCCAGCGGACCGTGCTCAACGCTATCGTCGGTCATTACAGCCAGAGCCATAGCGATACCGATACCGTTATCAGCACCCAGTGTGGTGCCCTGCGCCATCAGCCACTCACCCTCAATCTTGGTGCGGATAGGATCATTCATGAAATCAATCTCCACGTCAGGATTCTTCTCGCATACCATATCCTGATGAGCCTGCATCACCACAGTCTTACGGTTCTCATAGCCCGGAGTAGCCGGTTTGCTGAGCAAAACATTTCCAGCCTCATCCATCTTGAAGTCAATACCGTTCTTCTCAGCGAACTGCTTCAGGTACTCACCCATTTTCTCCTCGTGACCCGATGGACGAGGCACGTTATTAATCTCTGCAAATATGCCAAACACATTTGCTGGCTTCAAATCTGTACTATTCATATCTTAAATTGGTTTTTTATTGTCTAAAAACTGCTAATTAATATTAAATTGCCGACAGGTTTCTTAAAAAGAAACCAATATGAACTATCTTTGCACAAAATTACGAAAGAATGTTGAAAATAATGCTCCTTTGTGTGTTAATAATTGCAATAGCTATGTTTTTGCTGGCTATCCGCATTATTCTGATTAAGGACGGAAAGTTTTCCAGCCAGCATATCAGCCAGAGCAAAGAGATGCGTAAAAGAGGCATTCACTGTGTGCAGTCCATGGACAGAATCATGAGCATGGAAAACCCACACGCCATTAAAGAACGAAAATAAAAGAAGAAACGCATAAACAGATTATGAAAAATTTGAAATTGGTTCGTACCGGACTTATGGCTGCATCTGCAGCAATGCTGATGGCCTGCAACGGCCAGAAGGCAGAGACCGCTGCCCCTGCAGCTGCCGCTAGTGGTGACATGAAAATCGCTTATGTTGAGATTGATTCACTGATGTCTCAGTATCAGTTCTGCAAGGACTACACCTTGCTGCTGACCAGAAAGGGTGAGAATGCACGTGCCACTTTGAACCAGAAGGCTAAGAACCTGGAGGCAGATGCACAGGATTTCCAGCGCAAGCTGCAGAACAATGCATACACTCAGGAGCGTGCCCAGCAGGAGAACAACCGCCTGGTGAAGATGCAGCAGGACCTGCAGGAACTGCAGGAGCGTCTGGCTATGGAGCTGGATCAGGAGACCGCAAGCTACAACAATGCGCTGCGTGACTCTTTGCAGTCATTCCTGAAGACTTTCAACAAGGATAAGGGTTTCAAGATGATTCTGAGCAAGGCTGGTGACAACATGCTGCTGGCTGACCCTGCAATGGACATCACCAAGGAGGTAGTTGAGGGTCTGAACAAGAACTACAAGCCTAGCAAGGAGTTGGAGAACGCCGGTTCTGCAGGTACCGAGGAGAAGAAGTAAAAAACACACCTTATTATATACAAAGAATCCCGCCCTTTACAGAGCGGGATTTTTTATGCGTCTTCCTGTAATAATCAGCAGACAGTAACCTTAGCAGCCAGTGCCTTGCACTTGTCGCGCAGTGCCATCTGGTCAGCATCCAGTGTATCCCAGCATACCACAACACCCATGCGGCGATGCAGACGGGTGGTAGGTTTGCCAAAGATGCGCAGATAGGTCTTATCGGCAGCGCAAACCTCCTCCAGACCGGTATAGTCAGGACGGTTGTTGCTCTCTATCTCGCTCAGAATCACAGCACTGGCACCCATACGCTCCTGGGTAATCTCAGGAATAGGTAGTCCCAATACGGCACGGCAGTGCAACTCAAACTCGCTCAGGTTCTGGGTACCGGCCAGGGTAACCATACCTGTATCGTGTGGACGAGGAGAAAGCTCGCTGAAGATGACACCCTCCTTCTCGCTTACAAAGAACTCCACACCCCAGATGCCGGCACCGGTCAGTGCTGCGGTCACCTTATCGGCCATAACCTGAGCCTGTTTCAGGTGCTCCTCCTTCATGGCACGAGGCTGGAAACTCTCACGGTAGTCGCCACCCTTCTGCACATGACCGATAGGCGCACAGAACAAAGTAGGACCGTTCTTCTGGGTTACGGTAAGCAGGGTAATCTCGTAATCGAATGGAATGAACTCCTCCACAATCACCTCTTTAATATCACCGCGGGCACCCTCGGCAGCGCATTTCCATGCAGCCTCCAGCTCGGCAGGGCTGTCCACCTTGCTCTGGCCATGGCCGGATGATGACATCAAAGGCTTGACAATGAATGGATAACCAATCACCTCAGCAGCAGCGGTAAATTCCTCGAAAGTGGAAGCATAACGGTAATTTGCAGTCTTCAAGCCCAGCTCAGTATGAGCCAGCTCACGGATTTCCTTACGGTTCATGGTGAAGTTCACCGCGCGGGCGCTTGGCACTACATGAATGCCCATCTTCTCGCATTCGTACAGTTTCTCGGTACGGATGGCTTCAATCTCAGGAACGATGATATCGGG
This sequence comes from Bacteroidaceae bacterium, assembly GCA_045628125.1. GTDB lineage: Bacteria > Bacteroidota > Bacteroidia > Bacteroidales > Bacteroidaceae > Minthousia. The sequence goes on along the minus strand of JAZQPA010000159.1, from coordinate 11,890 downwards.
CTTGTGCTTCTCGACAGCTGCCATCAGGGCATCGCCGTCAAGCATGCTGAACACCTCGCACTCATCGGCTACCTGCATGGCAGGAGCACCGGCGTAACTGTCGCAAGCCACTACATACTGTCCCTTACGCTGACAGGCAATTACAAACTCTTTACCTAATTCTCCAGATCCAAGGAGGAGGATTTTCTTCATACTTTACTTTTGTTTTTAATTTTTATTCGCTTCGCTCCAGATTCTTCGCTTCGCTCAGAATGACAAGAGAGGGAGCATTATTATAGAAAGGAGTCGCTTGTGCGGCTCCTTTCCTATTTCTTACTGATGCTGCTCGCGCAACAGGTCATTTACAGTCTTAACCGGATTGAAAGTGCTCAATGGTACCTCAACAAAGATGGTGCTCCAGTTGCTCATAGCACCGTTCCACAAACCTGGCAACTCCAGAGCCTTCAGCTCCTTGCCGCTCTTGCTCTTGAATGAGATGAAACCGGTAGCCTTGTCTACATAATCCACCAGGTTGAACTTCTCACCCTTGTAGTTCTTGACAGCGCAAACCAGATCAACTGGGTTGAAGTGTGAGCCGTTCTCGAACATAGCCTTCTTAACAGGATCGTTCACATCAATCTGGCTGCTCTCCAGAATCTGCAGAGAGATGGTACCGTCTGGGTTGTATGCGCGGAATGGGCCACCACCAGGCTCACCTACGTTCTTAACCACACCGGCAACACGCATTGGGCGGTTCAGCTTGTTCTTCAGATAGATAACCAGCTCAGCATCCTCCAGATTCTTCAGCTGTGGGTTGCGTGTGCACAGGTCGTGCTGTACGAAATCAACCACTTCCATAACCTGCTCGTGGGTGTAAACACCGCTCTCCAGCATCTCCAGATACTGGAATGCCTTCTTCTGCAGGGTAACCAATACACCGGCAATCAGCTTCTTATAAGTAACGGTATCGCCCTTGAGACGATCAGGAACCACGTTATCGATGTTCTTTACGAATACTACATCAGCATCCAGATCATTCAGGTTCTCGATCAGTGCGCCGTGACCGCCTGGACGGAACAGCATCTTACCGTTGTCGCGGAATGGCTGGTTGTCCATGGTAGCAGCCATGGTATCGGTGCTGGACTTCTGCTCTGAGAAAGTAACGCTGTACTTGGTACCGAACTTAGCAGCATACTCAGCCACCTTCTCCTCTACCAGCTTCTCGAACAGAGGACGATGCTCTGGAGATACGGTAAAGTGAACGTTTACATCGCCGGTCTTACCTGCAGCATACAGAGAACCCTCTACCAGGTGCTCCTCCAATGGAGTGCGGCTGCCGTTCTCGTACTTGTGGAACTTCAGCAAGCCCTTTGGCAACTGGCCGTAATTCAGGCCTGCGCCTTCCAGCAGGTTGGCAACCACTGCCTTAAAGTTACCCTCAGCTACCAGAGCATCGATGCCCTTACCCTGATTCTTAACGCAAGCAGCGTCCAGATCAGCAAAGAAAGCGAAATCATGCACCTTAGCGAAGAACTTCTTCTCGAAATCGGTCTGAGGCTCAGCATACTCTGCACCCAGGAACTCGAACATATTCTTGAACATACGGCTTGCAGCGCCGCTGGCAGGAACGAACTTTACGATAGTCTTCTCTCCCTGCTTGTAAGCATCCCATGCATCCAGATAAGCCTGCTGATCAGCCTCAGCAATAGCCAGGATACCGTTATCCAATGATGCAGCACCATCCAGCTCCAGGAATGGGAAGCCGGTTTCAAAACACTTCAACTGCTCAGCAATCTGAGCCTCACTAATGCCCTTCTTGGCCAATAGTTCCTTGTCTTCTTGTGTCAACATATTAATGTCCTTAGATTTATTTATAGATTTGTTATTTCTACATTATTTATGCAACAAATTTAGCTTTTTTATCTTACTCGGGCAAAAAATTAAAGGAAAAAGTGTATATTTGTAATCAAATCTTACAGCCTATGGACGAGAAAGTGATTATTACACGCGATGAAAGCACCCGTATTGAGGCAGCCATCCAACAGCTGGAGCAGTTGCCTTCTGCCCATATTACATCCGATGACATCCTGAATGTCAGGCTTTTAATCCGCCATTTCCTGCAAGAGGGACAGATACAGCGCGATGCGTTTGGTCTGAACCCTATCCTCATGGACATACAGACAGCCATTATCGCCACCCGCGAGATTGGCCTGGAACGTGCGTCGCTGATCAGCATCATGCTGCACAAACTGGTGCGCCGAGGACTGCTGACCGCCGATGAGGTAAAGACCAAATTTGGCGAGGACGTGGGCAGCATTATCCGAGGACTGGTGCGCATCAGCGAGCTGTATGAGAAAAATCCTTCGATCGAGACCGAGAATTTCCGCGACCTGCTGCTCAGTTTTGCCGAGGATATGCGCGTGGTACTGATCATGATTGCCGACCGCGTGAACCTGATGCGACAGATCAAGGACAGCGATAATGACGAGGCCCGCCGACAGGTGAGCAACGAGGCTGCCTATCTGTATGCCCCGCTGGCGCATAAGCTGGGTCTGTATGTGCTGAAATCGGAGCTGGAGGACCTGTCGCTGAAATACATGGAGCATGACGCCTATTACCATATCAAGGAGAAACTGAATGCCACCAAGCAGGCACGCGACAAATACATAGCCGACTTTATCGGCCCTATCCAGGAGAAACTGGCTGCCGCAGGACTGAAGTTCCACATGAAGGGACGCACCAAGAGCATCCACTCCATCTATCAGAAGATGAAGAAGCAGAAGTGCAAGTTTGAGGGTGTGTACGACCTGTTTGCCATCCGCGTGATTCTGGATTCGGAACCGCAGAAGGAAAAACCGGACTGCTGGATGGTGTACAGTATCATTACCGATATGTATCAGCCTAATCCTAAGCGTATGCGCGACTGGCTGTCAGTGCCGAAGAGCAACGGCTATGAAAGTCTGCATATCACCGTGTTAGGTCCTGAGAAGAAATGGGTGGAGGTACAGATACGTACCGAAAGAATGGACGAGATAGCCGAGCGAGGCCTGGCGGCACACTGGCGTTACAAGGGTGTGAAGAGCGAGGCAGGACTGGACGACTGGCTGAACAGCATTCGCCGTGCGCTGGAAAACCAGGACGGCATGTCGGCCATGGATCAGTTCAAGATGGACCTGTATGACAAGGAGGTATTTGTGTTCACCCCTAAGGGCGACCTGTACAAACTGGCCAAGGGTGCCACGGTGCTGGACTTTGCCTACCATATCCATTCGCGCATAGGCAACCAGTGCATTGGTGCCCGCATCAACGGAAAGAGTGTGCCTATCCGCGAGCGTCTGCAGAGCGGTGACCAGGTGGAGATCATGACCAGCAACAACCAGACACCTAAACAGGACTGGCTGAATGTGGTGACCACCAGCCGTGCCAAGGCCAAGATTCGTGCCGCGCTGAAGGAGATGGCGGCCAAGCAGAGCGTGTATGCGCGTGAGATGCTGGACCGTAAGTTCCGCAACCGCAAGATAGAGTTTGAGGAGCCCGTGATGGCCAAGCTGATACGCAAGTTGGGCTATAAGGAGGGCATGGATTTCTATAACGACATCCTGGCGGAAAAGATAGACCTGAACGAGGTTCTGGACAAATACATCGAACTGCAGAAGATAGAGCACGGCGAGGCGGAGACCGCTCCGGCACATACCGCAGGTACGTTTGAGCTGCGCGAAGAGGATGTGAAATCACACGCCAACAGTGACGTGCTGGTGATTGGTAACAACCTGAAAGGCATAGACTTTACACTGGCCAAGTGCTGTAATCCTATCTACGGCGATGACATTTTCGGCTTTGTGACCGTAACCGGAGGATTCAAGATTCACCGCTGCGACTGTCCGAATGCACACGACCTGGAAAGCCGTTTCGGCTACCGCATCGTGCGTGCCAAATGGGCCGGAAAAGGCGGAAGCCAGTACCAGAGTACCCTGCATATCGTGGGAAATGATGACATCGGTATTGTGAACAACATCACCTCTATCATCATGAAGGAGCCTAACATTACCCTGCGCACCATCTCCATCGACAGTAACGACGGTATGTTTGGCGGAACACTGACCGTATCGGTAGATGACACCCGCAAACTGGAGTCGCTGATCAAGAAATTGAAAACCGTAAAGGGCGTATTAAACATTACACGATGAGAATCAGCTTCCCATCGTGTAATGCTATCTGTTAATGTAACAAATCCTCTATTTCCTGCAGCGCATCACCGTCGTTCAGGTTGTAATACACCTTATACAAAGCCGGCGCCCAGAAATCGGGCTGATCCGGTCGCTGCTTGCGGCATATCTCCAGGTATTTCTTAGCCTGCTGGTAATACCCCTGCAGCTTTTCCTTATCCTCGGGAGAGATGCGGTTGCCACGCAGCGAGGCCTCAAACTCCTCGGCCAGTGACACATAATTGAATCCCAATGCCGACATGTTCTCCGGAATCTCAGGGTCCAGCTTATCGCACACCTCCATCCAGATAATGGCATCGCTGTATTTGCCGATATGCTGATACACATAACCCTTCACAAACTTCTTCAAACCGCTCATCGGGTCGTTTTTCATCAACTCATCAGCATAGTCCAAAGCCTTCTCGCTGGCATTGTTCTCTATGTAGTAATCAATCAGTTCCGCATAGAAGTAGAACGATTCCGGATGACGTGACACCGCCTGTTTCAGGGCTTCTTTCCATTCATCCACACGGCCCATATTACTCAAAGCCTCACAAACCAGCATATCCACCTCCTCGGTAGCCTCGCCACGGCGCACCAGTTCATTACCGTATTTCAGCACCGTATTAAAATCCTTCAGCTCGCTGGCCACATACGCCGTATTATATAAGGCGCGGTACATCAGGCTGTCGTTTGAGGTGAACAGCTGCTTATCCGCCATCTGCACATACTTATGGAAGAACTTGAACGCCGATTTCATATCCTTTTTAGCCAGATAGAAATTGCCGCCACGTCCCAGATTATCCTTATACTGATGAATCAGTCCCCTGGCCTCGGCATCCTCGCGCTTCAGCACGCTCAGATCAGGGAAGCAATGGTCAAACGCATCCATCATCTCGTAAAGGCGGGAGAAATAAGCCACGGTATCGGGCTTGTTCTTCAGATAAAGCTTGGTATTTTCCTGCTCAAACTGGCTGTGCTTATACAGGCCGGTAAGGAAATAATACTCAATACTGTCGTTCACCTTAGGCTTCTTGCCGTCCACATACGAATCGTCAAACTCGGTACCTTCGGCCACGATAGGTTCATCGGTCTTTTTCTTATCCTTAGCCTTATCTTTCTTAGGATCAGCCTTCAGCAGGCCGTTGATGATGGCAGGAACCTCATTGACCTTACCGGTGCGCAGCAGTTTCCTGACCTGTTTATCCTTGGTGAACTGAATATCCTGTGCATATGTTGCCGTACCTGCTCCACCGAACAGGCATGTAAACAATGTTATAAAAATCAACAATCTTCTCATATTATCCTAAACCATGAAAAATGTTTTCTATACTTTCTGTAACCCAAATCATGCTGGTGGGCATAAGCCTCACGCTCAAAACTAATCTGGCGGTAAGCCTTATGGCTGTTGCGGTAACGGCACAGGCCGATTATCCATTCCACCAGATACCACACATAGAAACCGATGAAGAGCATCTCGCGCTGCTGCAGCGTATGGATGTACTCATGGTTCCTGTCCACGGCGTTTAATTGACCCTTAGCAAAAACTATGCCAAACAGATTGATGGCATAATATCTGCGGCCCATGGGCAACCATCTATTCCTTATGATAATCATTTGATTACAGGAAGATAATGGCTTGCGATGGTCTCATCCAGACGTGCCAGGAACTGCCGGCGCATGGCATGACACTTGTCTTCAAAATAGGTAGTATTGTCGTCGCTTAACGCTTTTACGTTATTCTTTAACTTGATGATATTCCACTTGTCCGAAGTCTTACGGTAGATGCTGTAAATCTCATCCTTCAGGTTCTCCATATCCGCCTTGCTGACACCTTCCGGATAATTGCGGAATACGATGAACATGGCACGCTGCAAAGGTTTCAGAGGAATCTCCATATTGTTGAACTCCGGCAGCAGGATACGGAAATCCTCTGTAATCAGCAGCGGACTCAATTTATTATTCGCCTGCGCCAGGATACGGATCATCTGAATGGACAAACCGCCACGGATCAGGTCGCGGCTGTTCTCAATCAGTGTATTCAGCTTTTCCTTCTGCTCGTCGGTGATATGTCCCTCGGCCAATGCATCCGATGCATGCTTCATGGTCAGGTCGTCGTCCTCCCACTGTGACGCATCAAAAACCGGAGCTTCCTTCTGCTCCTCCTCAACGGCAGGCTCTTCGGTACTCTCCTCCTCCACCGGTGTCCATTCCTCCAGACCTGCCAGTTTCAGCAAGGTGCTGTTAGGTTGATCGCCATCGGCCAACGGGGTGAAATTCAATCCTCTGATCCACTGGTGTCCGCTATATCCCATGGTATACTGCAGGTAACCGGCACCCTTAATCTGGTCCACCACCTCGGCAGGCCAAATCAGTTTCAGCGCCTCCACGGTCTTCAGCGGAGTAAGCTGCTCAGGAAGATGACCGGTAATGTATTCCATCAGTTCGTCGGGGGTTTCTTCCCACAACATAGGCAGATACAACAGCAAGCCATCACCCTCGGCACCCATATTCTCCTGAATCTGGTCGTAGTATTGGCTGATCAGTGCATTGACCTGGGGGTAAAACTTATCCTCCACATAAATCTTCACACTCTGCTGAGGAATATAGCCCTCCTCGGGACATGAGATACAATACGACATAGCTTCTCAAATTTAATATCATTCTATGCAAAGTTAATCCCTTTTTTTCATACTCAGGATATCCTATAGGATTATTTAATATTTTTATTACATATTCATACATCGGGCCATGAGCCCCACCCCAAAACAAAAGATTTATGCGAAACGAGTTGCCTGTTCCGTTTTTTATGTCTAATTTTGAACTCATATTGCCACCTTATTATTAAGGCGTCCGCACGCAAAAGGAAAACCATTATGAACAAAAGTACAATACTCAGCATTTTTGCATTATTCACCACCCTGACAGCTCAGGCACAGAAAGCGGAACTGGGATGGGGAGCCGAAATTACCAGCCAGTATATCTGGCGAGGCATGCACAGCGCCGGCCCTCAGATACAGCCCAGAGCCACAGTGAATGCGGGACAATTCTCGGCCATGGCCTGGCTGTCGTATGGTCCTGCCGACTGGAAATTTGACGATACTTTCCAGGAGTTCGACATTGTGCTCAGCTATACCCTGAACCATTGGACGATGGGACTGACCAATTATTACCATTTTACGAATGGTCTGTTTGATTGGCGCAACGATTACCTGGATAGCGGCACACAGCTGGAGGCCAGCCTGAAATATACCGTTAGCGATTCCTTTCCGCTCAGCATAGCCGCCTATACCGTCATTGCCGGTTCCGACGGATATTATCCGGGCAAATGGGAAGGCGAACCCCTCAAAAGGGCCTACAGCACCTATGTGGAGTTCTGCTATAACTGGGAAAACCAGGACAAAGGCCTGAATTATGCGCTGTTTGCCGGTTTCACCCCCTGGAAAGGCATGTACAGCGGTTACCAGACTGCCGGAGTGAACAACCTTTCCGCACGTATTGACAAATCGTGGAATCTGAACAAAGGCACACTCAGCGTGTTCCTGCAACCCACCCTGAATCTGATCAGCGCCCATAAGTTGAATTGGTTGGAAGAGATGGTATCATCCGGAAAATCCAATTCCAGTTTCCAATGGGGCACTAATGCCAACATCTCCGCAGGCCTGGGCGTTTCATTCTGACATGGCCATACCCAATAAAGGGCGTGCTACTATCACAAAAGCACGCTCTTTTTTTGCACTTTAAATCAAGCAGAAACACAGATTACGCCAATGTGTCGCTGTCCAATATGTCTTATAAGTGTCCCATATGGGAAAAACCGGACTACATTGAGGAAAAAAATGACACTTTTTCCCCGTAAAAATGAGGGAATATAAAAAATGTTATTAAATTTGCAGACGGTTGCATGTAGTATTTCTACATGTGTTCCCGTAACCCTAATTAAACATTTTTCGGAATATGGCTGGTCTGTGAAGATCGGCCATGTTTTCGTATATAGGTTTACCAACAATTAAGGCAGGCTCCTGGGAACCCGCCTTAATGCTATTTAATTACTTATTTCTCAACCGGTAACTTACATAAGCAAACTTCTTGCTGTCAGGAGACCATGAGTTGACATTGATGGTACCCTGACCACCGAACAATTCTACCAGTGTGGTAGGCTTGCCACCCTCGGCAGGAATCATGCGCAGCAGAACGTTTTTATTAGCCACATGCTGGCCAGGTTCCAAATCGCCCTTGTGGTAACAGATATACACTACTGTTTTACCATCCGGAGAAATATGAGGGAACCATGAATTCAAATCATCATCAAACGTCATCTGAGTCTGCTCACTACCGTCAGCCTTCATGCGCCATACCTGCATCAGGCCCGTACGTACACTGTTGAACCAGATGTACTTATCGTCAGGAGAATACTCAGGACCGTCATCCAATCCCGGAGCATCGGTCAACTGATACTCAGCACCTCCATCAACCGGTTTTGCCCAAATATCCGCACCCTTTTCCATATCACGGAAGGCACAATATGCCACTGTTTTCATATCGTGACTCCATCCGTGCAGATAGCTTGGACCCAGCGGAGTAATCATCTTGCTGGCACCACCCTCGAAAGGAATGGTAAACACGTATGAGCTGCGATTCGCGCTGCCCTTCAGGTTGGCACTGATAGCCATATAGTTACCATCGGCAGAGATAACATGGTCATTATTACAGTTTACCGCATCACCGGTATTGATCTCGATAGGCTCGTAAGGCTTTTCAGGAGAAATCTTCCACAGCTTACCGTTAGAGTTGAACACCAGCCACTTGCCATCGGGTGTCCAGTTTGGAGCCTCGATACGATAGTTGAACTCCTTGATAATCTTGTGAGTCTTGGTCTGCATGTCGAAAATCTCCAGGCAACTGATCACGTCTGAATTCTGAGCCTGAGCAGCAGTAGAGAGAGCAAAGAATGCGCCCAGGGATAAAAGTAGTTTTTTCATGTGTATTAAAGTTAGAAATTATTCCAATTGCAAATATACTATTTTATTTTACAACATGAGCGCGGAACCCCCAAAAAGACACGGAAGGATTAGAAAAGCATAGCTTTTATTTGGCATGATGCCTTTTTATGGCTATCTTTGCCAATCATTTTTTTAGGGGAGAAAATTGTTCAGTTTATGTTTATATCTGTAATATACTTTTTGCCATGTCTGGTATCGGCGCTATGGTTCTTCTCATACCTGCTGAAAACCAAGAACGACAGGCAGAAATTCTTTATGTGGACACTGGCCGTGGAATCGGTGTATTACTGTTTCTACGCAGTGCACCTGTTTCCTATAACGGACTATATTTTATTGGTTAAGATGGATGCGGTATGTCTGCCCGTCACCCTGGTGGTTCTGGCCATGGTGGTGTGCTACCTGCACATGCTGGGAACCGGCGAGAAGCTGAAACCGGTCATGCTGCTACTGCTGGCTCCTGCCCTGGCGTTTGCCTGCACCATGAACCTATTATATTATTTATTGGGATTTGAGCAGGCTGCGCGTATACTTGAGAACGTGGATAAGTCCATCGCTACCGTTGAGACCAACTCCGATCTGGCCAAGGTTTACGACATTCTGGACACCGATGTGTTCTACATCTGCTGCATGCTGTTCTTCGTAACAGCCATCGTACAGTGCATCAGCATATCCCGCAAGGGTGGCTACAAATGGGGCGATGTGTACCGCTTTTTCTTCAAGGGCCATCATTCCACCCCTCAGCGTGTGATTTCAGTGCTTTACATTGCGCTGTTTCTCACCTACTTCCCTATCACCATCATGGGACGTTCCATCATGATTCATCACTTGTTGACCGGTTGTCTGCTGTCCATCATCCTAGCTGTACTGAAACACTGCATCTGCCATGTGGAGTATTACAGCCTTAATCCGGATGTAACACTGTACTCGCTATCACATGTCAATGTAAGAGAGCCAATGCCAGTGGCACCGGCCGCTCCTCAAGCCCAGGAACCGGCAACCGAGGCTACCGAAACGGCAGAGCCTGCGGCAGAAACCGCCGCAACCGAAACCGTGGAGGATCACCACACATTGACAGCCGCAGAGCAGAAAATAGGAGCACAAGGCAGAAAACTGAGAGCCCTGTTTGAGGAAGAGAAGATTTACCTGGACGATGAACTGACACTACAGACAGTAGCCGAGAAATTAGGAATCGGAAAAACCACCCTCTCCACCATCATCAGCCTGGAATACGGAATGCCGTTCCGCGATATTGTCAATCACTACCGCCTTGAAGCTGCCAAGGAATATATGCGTCAGTACCCGTCAGCTACCCAGGAATCCATAGCCTTTGAGTGCGGATTCAAGGATGCGTCATCACTGAACCGCAAATTCAAGGAGAGCGAGGGATGCACCCCGATGATATGGCTGGCCAAACAGTCGGGCGAATAAACCAATAAAGAAACAAACATGGAATTTACCAAATGGGTGGCTTGCTGGGGCAATGCCACTTCTATCACAGACCGCCGCGAATGCGTATATGCCAAGGATATCACCTTGCGCTACCCTATCAAGATCTGTTTCAACGGCAGCAAGTTGCGCCTGCGTTTCAGCAACCTTACCGGTACTGAGCCTGTGACACTGACCAAGGTGTGTGTGGCTAAGACCAACGGTGCCTATCTGCCCGTTCCGGTGACTTTTGCCGGCGAACGCAGTGTTCAGATTGCTCCGGGAACCGAAGTAACCAGCGACCAGACGGTCATGGATATCGTGGCTGGCGAGACCATTGAAGTGAGCATCTATTTAGGAGAATGCACCCAAATGAATGCCGGAACACTGATTACCGGTCCGCTGTCGAAAGCCAAGTACAGCTATGGCGATTTTGCTGAGCAGCAGGAACTTCCGGTGGACCTGACCCGCAATACCAACTGGTTTTATTTCCTGAATACCATCGATATATGGACCGAGGAGAAGAACCGCGCCCTGGTGTGCTACGGCGATAGCATTACCGCACAGAGCTGGCCTGATTATCTGGCTATCCGCGCCTGGGAAAACGGTTGGCATGATGTTTCCATTATCCGTCGTGCGGTGAGCGGTACCCGAATTCTGCGCCAGTACGACTGCATCACCTATCAGGCTTACGGTCTGAAGGGTGCCACCCGATTCCCTATCGAGATGAACGTGGCAGGTGCCGATGCGGTGATTATCCAGCATGGTATCAATGACATCATTCATCCGGTGGGCGTGGAGACCAACATTTTCCGTCCCTGGAGCGATATGCCTACCTGCGAGGAACTGCAGCAGGGAACTGAGGAGATTTATGTAAAGCATGCTCGGGCACTGGGCCTGAAGGTATGGAGCGGCACATTGCTGCCTATCTACGGATGGCGGACCTACAACAATGACAGGGATGTGATGCGTAATGCGTTCAATGAGTGGCTGAGACAATCGCCTGTGTTTGACGGATGTGTGGATTTTGATCTGGCAGTGCGGGATATTGTGGACACCAAGGCGTTTGCTCCGGGATTTGATTCCGGCGATCATCTTCACCCCAGTGAAAGGGCTTACGAGGCCATGGCGGCCAGTGTGCCTGAATGTTTATTGAAATAATTTTTCCATAAAAAGTTTGCGGTTACGAAAAATAATGCTACCTTTGCATCCGCAAACCGAACAAGAAAGCGGAGAAAGCTGGTGCGTTAGTTCAGTTGGTTAGAATACATGCCTGTC
>JAZQPA010000158.1:0-5799 GCA_045628125.1 Bacteroidaceae bacterium | reverse complement strand
ACCGATAGTTCCTGTAATTCCTGCTGTTCATGATACAAACCGTTTTCCTCGGCTACGGGAACCACATTTTTCAAGATGTTTGTAATATACGATTCAGAATCAGCCACAGGACAAACGCCATTGTTGTCCCACTGACGCATTTCTGTCAGATACTGCTGGATATAAGCTTTGGTTTCGGTATTGTCCATATCTGTAAATATTAATGTATAAACCTAGCGGCATTATCGCCTATTGTCTGCACAAATATACTACTTTTTCCATACATTTGAAAAACTTTGTATATATTTGCACCTCAATAAAAACAACAAAATTTCAGAATATGGATTTAATACCTAGTTTTGCGGTTGACCATACCAATCTTCAACCCGGCATTTATGTTTCACGCCAAGACTGTGTGGGTGGTGAGGCTGTTACCACTTATGACATTCGCATGACCGCTCCTAATCAGGAGCCAGCATTGGCACCGGCAGCCATTCATACCATTGAGCATCTGGTGGCCACATTCCTTAGAAACAATGATTCCTGGAAGGATTTCATCATCTACTGGGGACCGATGGGATGTCTTACCGGAAATTACCTGATCATGAAGGGCTATCATCTGCCAGAGGTGGTGCGCGATCTGATGATTCAGGCATTCCAGTACGTGATAGACTATGACGACGAGGTGCCAGGTACCACACCTGCCACCTGCGGCAACTGCCTGATGCACGACCTGCCTATGGCCAAGTACGAGGCAAAGCGCTATGTGAAGCGCCTGACCGAGGCATTCTGCTGCGAGTACCCTGGCGTGGAAAGACCAATGGCTAAAGGTGACAAACAGTTCTTCGATGCCTGATTAAACACCAAAAATACAGAATAAAAACACCAAATTACACCAAAATTATACCTGAATGAAAAAAACATTAATCAGTTTATTGATGATGGTTGCTGCCCTGACATCATGGGCTCAGTTGCCAAGAGCAGAGTATCCACGTCCGCAATTTGAGCGTCAGGACTGGGTGAACCTTAACGGAGAGTGGAGTTACACTTTCGACTTTGTAGGTTCAGGAATGGAAAAGAAACTGTACGAGAGTAACGGATTTAGCGGTAAGATTACCGTTCCATTCTGTCCTGAGAGCAAGCTTTCGGGTGTGGAATACACCGATTTTATTAACAACATCTGGTATCAGCGCCAGATTACCATGCCTGCATCCTGGAAAGGCAGAAACATCATGCTGAATTTCCAGGCCGTGTATTATAACTCTGAAGTGTTTGTGGATGGCACCCTTGCCGGACGCCATTTTGGCGGTTCCACCGGTTTCAGCATCGACATCACCCGTTTTGTAAGCGATGGTAAGCCACACTCTCTGGTGGTTCATGCCTACAGCGATACACGCACCCTGAAACAGCCTGCCGGCAAGCAGAATGTACGCCTGAACCAGTTTGAATGTATGTACACCCGTACAACCGGTATCTGGCAGACCGTATGGATGGAGCCAGTATCACCTAACGCCCTGCAGAGTGCCCAGGTGATTACCGATATTGACCAGAAGCAGGTAGTGATCCGTCCTCAATTCTATAATGCGAACGGAGCCACCATTACAGCTACTCTGAAAGAAGGCAATAAGGTGATAGCAGCCCAGACCGTAGGTGCTAGCGATGCGGCTACTCTTGTTTTACCGGTCAAAAATCCTAAATTATGGTCACCGGAATCACCTTATCTTTATGACCTGACCTATGAGGTTAAAGACAAGCAGGGAACCGTATTGGATAAGGTATCCTCTTATGTGGGTATGCGTAAAATCCATGTGGAGGGCAACCGTGTCTATCTGAATAACGAGCCATTCTACCAGCGTCTGGTATTGGATCAGGGTTTCTATCCTGATGGCATCTGGACTGCTCCAAGTGACGAGGCCCTGAAGCATGACATCGAGCTGAGCATGGCTGCAGGATTCAACGGTGCCCGTCTGCATCAGAAGGTATTTGAGGAAAGATTCCATTACTGGGCCGATAAATTAGGATATATCACCTGGGGAGAGGCTCCATCATGGGGTATGAATGCTAATGATCCTGAGGTGGCACGCAACTTCACCACCGAATGGAGAGAAGAAGTGATTCGTGACCGCAATCATCCATCCATTGTGACCTGGACACCGATGAACGAGGAGTTCTGGCCAGACAGAGTACAGTTCCCTCGCTTTGTGACCGATCTGTACACCCTAACCAAGCAACTGGACCCTACCCGTCCGTTCCACGATGTAAGCGGCGGTGCCCATGTGAAGACCGATATCTATACCACCCACAATTACGAACAGGATCCTACCAAACTGAAGGAAATTATTTATAACGGTAAGGAATGGTTCCAGGGCCCTCACGAGCCTATTGACCTGTATTGGACCAATGTAGGTTACAACCGCCCTACAGATATCAACGTGTACAAGTATCTGACCTATGACGCTCCTACCATCCCTTATCTGCTTGATGAGTTTGGTGGTATCAAGTGGGTAAAGGGCCAGGATAAGGCAACAGGCAACAGCAATCAGTCGTGGGGCTACGGTGAGCCACCTCACTCATTGGAGGAGTTCTACGCGCGTCTGGAAGGCCAGGTAGATGCTTTGATGAGTATTGCCAACAATGTATGGGGTTACTGCTACACTCAGCTCACTGATGTGGAGCAGGAGCAGAATGGCGTATACTTCTACGACAGAACCAGCAAGTTTGACATGAATAGGATTAAGGCCATATTCAGCAAGAAACCTGCTGACAGCAGATACTAAACAACAAAAAAATGACGGGTTAATCACCCGTCATTTTTGTTATGATTTCAATACAATTCTTTTCATTACTTGAAATAAAAAAGGGCTGCATGAACTGCAGCCCTTTTTATAATAAATGACTGACTGATTAGTCGTTCAACTTAGCTACAATGAACTCGCGGTTCAGACGAGCGATGTTGCTGATGGTCTCGCACTTAGGACAAACAGCCTCGCAAGCACGGGTGTTGGTACAGTTACCAAAGCCCAGCTCATCCATCTTAGCAACCATTGCCTTTGCACGCTTAGCAGCCTCAGGACGGCCCTGTGGCAACAATGCCAACTGGCTAACCTTAGAAGATACGAACAGCATAGCTGAACCGTTCTTACAAGCAGCTACACAAGCACCGCAACCGATACAGCTAGCGCAATCCATTGCCTCGTCAGCATCCTGCTTAGGAATCAGGATAGCATTAGCATCCTGAGGAGCACCGGTACGAACAGTGGTGTAACCACCAGCCTGCATGATCTTATCAAAAGCGGTACGGTCTACCATACAGTCCTTGATTACAGGGAAACCAGCAGAACGCCAAGGCTCAACAGTGATTACATCACCATCATTGAACTTACGCATGTACAACTGACATGTGGTAGCGCCACGCTCGGTCTTACCATGAGGAGTACCGTTTACATACAGAGAGCACATACCACAGATACCCTCACGGCAGTCGTGATCGAATACGAATGGCTCCTTACCTTCTGCAATCAACTCCTCGTTCAGGATATCCAACATCTCCAGGAATGAGGTGTCATCTGGAATATCCTTCATATTATGCTGCTCGAAATGACCCTTATCCTTTGGACCATTCTGCTTCCAATACTTAATTGTAAATGAAATATTCTTTGCCATAATAATGTAGTCTTTAGATATTAGTTCTTGTAGTTACGTGTCTGAACCTTAATTGCCTCATACTCCAGAGGCTCCTTGATCAGTTCAGGAGCTTCGGTCTCGCCCTTGAACTCCCAGCAACCTACATAGAAGAAGTTAGCGTCATCACGCTTAGCCTCACCTTCCTCGGTCTGATGCTCCTCACGGAAATGACCACCGCAAGACTCCTCACGGCTCAATGCATCGTAAGCAATCAGACGACCCATGGTGATGAAATCATCCAAGTGGATAGCCTTATCCAACTCAACGTTCAAGCCTTCGCGAGAACCTGGGATGAACAAGTTGGTATCGAACTCCTTACGCAGCTCGTCAATCAACTTGATACCCTTCTCCAGACCTTCCTTGGTACGACCCATACCGATGTACTCCCAGCAGATGTGACCCAACTCCTTGTGGATAGAATCTACAGAACGCTTACCCTTAATGTTCATCAGCTTCTGGATACGCTCCTCGGTAGCCTTCTCAACCTCAACAAACTCAGGAGCATCAGTAGAGATGCGTGGCCAGATAGCCTGGTCAGCCAAATAGTTCTGGATGGTGTATGGCAATACGAAATAACCATCAGCCAAACCCTGCATCAAAGCAGAAGCACCCAGACGGTTAGCACCGTGATCAGAGAAGTTGCACTCGCCGATAGCGAACAGACCTGGGATAGTGGTCATCAACTCATAGTCAACCCAGATACCACCCATAGTATAGTGGATAGCAGGGAAGATCATCATTGGGTTATAGTAATCCAAACCGTTCTTAGACAGACGCTTCTCACCTGGGTTAACGTCAGTGATCTCCTCGTACATGTCGAACAGGTTGCCATAACGCTGCAGAACTACATCAATACCCAAACGCTGGATAGACTCAGAGAAATCCAAGAATACAGCCAAACCGGTATTGTTTACACCAAAGCCCTTATCGCAACGCTCCTTAGCAGCACGTGAAGCAACGTCACGTGGAACCAAGTTACCGAATGCAGGATAACGGCGCTCCAGATAGTAGTCACGATCCTCTTCTGGAATCTCCCAACCTTCCTTGGTGCCAGCCTGCAGAGCCTTAGCATCCTCCAACTTCTTAGGAACCCAGATACGACCATCGTTACGCAGAGACTCAGACATCAAAGTCAGCTTAGACTGCTTGTCACCGTGTACTGGAATACAGGTTGGGTGAATCTGAACGTAGCAAGGATTTGCAAACAAAGCACCCTTACGATAGCAAGACATAGCAGCAGTTACGTTACAACCCATAGCGTTGGTTGACAAGAAGTAGGTATTACCGTAACCACCAGTAGCAATTACAACTGCGTTTGCAGAGAAGCGCTCCAGCTTACCGGTTACCAGGTTCTTAGCAATAATACCACGAGCGCGGCCGTCAATAACAACAACGTCCAACATCTCATAACGGGTATACAACTTAACCTTCTTAGCATTAACTTGGCAGCTCAGTGCAGAATAAGCACCCAGCAACAGCTGCTGACCGGTCTGACCCTTAGCATAGAAAGTACGGCTTACCTGAGCACCACCGAATGAACGGTTAGCCAAAGTACCACCATATTCACGTGCGAAAGGAACACCCTGAGCAACACACTGGTCGATGATGCTGTTAGAAACCTCAGCCAAGCGGTAAACGTTAGCCTCACGAGCACGGTAGTCACCACCCTTTACAGTATCGTAGAACAGACGGTAAACAGAGTCACCATCATTCTGATAGTTCTTAGCAGCGTTAATACCACCCTGAGCTGCGATAGAGTGAGCACGACGTGGAGAATCCTGAATACAGAAGTTCAGAACATTGAAACCCATCTCACCCAGAGAAGCAGCGGCAGATGCACCTGCCAAACCGGTACCTACGATAATAACATCCAGCTTCAGCTTGTTCTTTGGGTTTACCAAACGCTGATGTGCCTTATAATTGCTCCATTTCTCTGCAACTGGTCCTGCAGGAATTTTAGAATCAAGTATCTTAGTCATGATTGTTCAAATTTAATAGTGAAACATAAATCACATTAGCAGCAAGCTCCTGCAGCCTCAGCACAGCAATCTGCTGCATCTGGAGCCTGATAGCCACAAGCGAACAGAATGCAAACAACAACAAACATCAAAACTACAACGGTAGCCCAAATCTGGC
>JAZQPA010000157.1:0-17605 GCA_045628125.1 Bacteroidaceae bacterium | reverse complement strand
CTAAGAACCTGAAGGGTCATTTGCTGCTGATTCATGGTGATGTGGATGACAATGTGCATCCGGGTAATACTACCCGTGTGGTTAATGAGCTGATTAAGGCTGGAAAGCGTTTTGATATGCTGATGATTCCAGGCAAGCAGCATCATTTCGAGGATTACAACGAATATTTCTATTGGAAGATGGTGGACTATTTCTCTGAACACCTGAACGGTAATCGTGAGAAGACCACCGATATTAAGGGAATAAAACTGGGCAATTGGTTCCAGGGCTATCAGGACTGAAATAATTGACAATTGACAATTGATAATTGACAATTGATAGCCCATTGTCATTCTGAGCGGAGCGAAGCGCTCGAATCTTTGATTCGCTTGCGTATCGAAGAGGAGCAAGAATCTTACTGAATAAGTAGTGGATACATAGAGATTTGAACAAATAAACTAATGAAAGAAATAAAGGCTCTCTTAGAGTCCGATCCCCGCGTAATCGGGGGGAAAGGCAAGAACATCATACCGCCACCAGAGCGTGAACCGTTGTGGAAAGGCTATATCGAGAAGTTCCGTGATCCACTGATTATTGTTTTGTTGGTGGTTTTCGTCTTCTCGGTCGGTGTTGCTTTGTATGAGATTTCACAAGGAGGGGAACTCACTTTATTGCTCGAACCGGTAGGCGTGCTGGTGGCATTGCTCTTGGCCACAGGTGTGGGCTTTATCTTCGAGGTGAAGGCCGCCCGAGAGTTTGAAGTATTGAATACTGTCAAGGATTCACGTCCAGTCAAGGTGCTGCGCATGAAGGATGGTGACGAGTTCCTGCATATCCGTGAGATAAAGAAAAGCGATGTGGTAGTGGGCGATGTGGTGAAACTTGAGAACGGTGACGAGATTCCTGCCGATGGTTATCTGGTGGAATCCACCGCCTTGCGTATTGACGAAAGCAATTTCACCGGCGAGAATTATGCCAATAAGACAGCCGTAGAGGCTGATTTCATCGCAGATGCCACTTATCCAAGCAACTTCCTTCTGCGTGGCGCCACCGTTATTGAGGGTAATGCCATTTACAGGGTTTCTGCTGTGGGAATGGATACCGAAGAGGGCCGTGGAGTAGCCAAGACTCAGGAAGGCAGTGAGGTTAAGACACCGCTGAACATCCAATTGGAGCAGTTGGGTAATTGGCTCAGCACCGCCAGCTTTGTCATAGGCGGACTCATTGTAGTTGGACGTCTTCTTTATTTCTATTTCTTCGATGGAAACGAAGAAAATAATGCTAATTTTCTGGAAACTGTTCAGTTCGTTCTGAATAGTATCATGATTGCCATTACGTTGATTGTAGTGGCTGTTCCTGAGGGATTACCGATGAGCATTACTGTCAGTCTGGCCTTAAGCATGCGAAAGATGCTGCAGCAGAACAACCTTGTGCGCAAGCTTCATGCCTGTGAAACTATGGGCGCAGCTACAGTAATCTGTACTGATAAGACTGGAACACTGACGCAGAACCGTATGACGGTCATCAATTCCCATTTCCCGGATTGTGATATGGATTTGCTGGCACGGAGCATTGCTGTCAATTCAACTGCGGTTCTTTCCACAGAGGATGATGGAAGTATACGAGTCATCGGAAATCCTACCGAAGGCGCATTGTTACAATGGATTACTAAGAAAGGCTATGATGTGGACCGTTTGCGTCTCGGTGCCGAGGTGGATAAGCAGATTCCGTTCTCTACCGAATTGAAATACATGCAGACGACCTTAAAGGATGGTGATATATATATAAAAGGTGCTTCCGAAATTTTGCTGGAGAACTGTACCCGAATTGCAGGCGATGAAACCCGCGAACAGATCATGACACGCCTTAGCGATTATCAGGCACAGGCGCAGCGCACATTAGGCTTTGCTGTTCAGCAGCCTGGAGGCGAAATGACATTTGTAGGTGTGGTGGGCATTGCCGATCCTGTCCGTGAGGATGTGCCCGATGCTATCCGTTTGTGTAAGGATGGTGCCGGCGTGCGTGTCATCATTGTAACCGGCGATACTCCGGGAACCGCCACCGAGATAGGTCGCGAGATTGGCCTGGTTAGGGAAGGCGAGGAGAACATCACCATCACCGGACCAAGCTTTGCCGCTTTGAGCGATGAAGAAGCCAAGAGTCTGCTACGTAACCCTGCCTTCAAGATTATTAGTCGTGCGCGTCCTGAAGATAAGGCTCGTCTGGTAACACTTTTGCAACAGAACGGCGAAGTGGTGGCTGTAACAGGTGACGGAACCAACGATGCTCCTGCGCTCAGTAAGGCTCAAGTAGGTCTTTCCATGGGCGATGGCACAAGCCGTGCCAAGGAAGCCAGTGATATCACCATCATTGACAATTCATTCAGTAGTATCAACAAGGCTATTCTTTGGGGACGCTCGCTGTATCAGAATATCCGCCGTTTCATCATTTTCCAGATGACTATAAATGTCTGTGCCTGTCTGGTAGTGCTTTTGGGCGCTTTCATCGGCCTGGATTCACCGCTTACCGTTACACAGATGTTATGGGTGAACCTCATTATGGATACGTTCGCTGCCATGGCGCTTTCGTCCTTGCCTGCTGATGAAAAGGTGCTTTTCGAGAAGCCCAGAAAGGTCAATAGCCATATCATAAATAAGGATATGGGTGTGCGTATTCTGTCTTGGGGCTTGTTCTTCTTTGTGTTCCTTGCAGGATTCTGGCAATTGATGTGGCACTTTAAATTTCATAGTTTCAGCGAGTTGATGTCCATGGATGCTGTGAAAACTTATTTTGGTTCTTTCTTTGACATAACCAAGAGTAAGAGTCATTTGACGGCTTATGAACTGACCATATTCTTTACCACTTTTGTGGTGCTGCAGTTCTGGAATCTGTTCAATGCTCGTTATTACCATACTGACCGCAGCTTTTTGAGCGATATAATCGATAGCATCACCGGTCGCCGTGCCTGGAGCGCATCTTACAGTTCCGGATTCATGGTCATTGCTGTGGTTATTCTCATCGGACAAGTCTTCATTGTAACCTTTGGTGGCGAGATGTTCGACGTCTGTCCGCTGACTTTGGCCGATTGGGGATGGCTGCTGCTTGTTACCAGTCCCGTACTGCTCATACCCGATTTGATTCGAACCTTGAAACGATAACATTCTATAATTTTATAGCAGAAATGCATTCGCATTTCTGCTTTTTTTTGTTACAAAACCGATATGTTCATACATAATATCTATAAAAGGACAAATTTATAGCCTAAAATGTTTAAATCTCTAAAATGTTTACTAAATTTGCACCATAATGTGAACAAACCATGAAATAAGCACGCAGTTTGTGTGTAATATGATTAAACATTATACCAAATACAATAAACTTTATTCAAAACACAAAAGCTATGACATTTAGACATTATGGGCAGAAGGCATTAATAGCTAGTTCGCTGTTGATGTTGTGCACTAACAGTGCATGGGCAAGTAATGGTGTGTCTGAAGCAATGCAGCCATTGGCAGTTAATGCCATTCAGCAGCGCAGCCAGACAGTCAAAGTGCAGGTTGTTGATGCATCTGGTCCACTGATCGGTGCCAACGTAACTGTAAAAGGTACTACCAATGGTGCCATTACTGACTTTGACGGTAACCTTTCTTTGCAGAATGTTCCAACAAACGCAACTTTAGTTGTTTCTTACGTAGGTTACAAGACTCAGGAGATTGCACTGAACGGCAAATCTTCTTTGGTTGTTACCCTTGAAGAAGATTCTGAGACTTTGAGCGAGGTAGTTGTAGTAGGTTACGGTACCTTGGAGAAGAAGCAGGTAACTAGTTCTATCACCTCTTTGAAAAGTGGTGATTTGCTGACTGGTGTGGGTGGCTCTGATATCACCTCATCTCTGCAGGGTAAGATTGCTGGTCTTTCCATGTACAATAACGGTTCTATCAATGCCGGTACCAGTATCCAGTTGCGTGGTCTTACCTCTATTAATGCCGGTACTTCACCTCTGATTGTTATCGATGGTGTTCCTGGTGGTGATATCCGTTCATTGCATCAGGATGATATCAAGAGTATCGATGTGTTGAAGGATGCATCTGCAGGTGCAATTTACGGTACCCGTGCTGCATCAGGTGTGATTCTGATTACCACCAAGAGTGGCCAGGATACCAATGGTAAGCTGAAAGTAAACTATTCTTTGGAAACCAATCATAAGCAGAACTACCGTAAGCCTAATTTGTTGACCGGCCGCGAGTATGTTCAGCATGGTATCGGTACTGATTACGGTCAGGATACTGACTGGTGGGATGTATTGCTGAATAAGAACAACTTCTCACAGAAGCACCATTTGGGTATCGACTTCGGTACAGAAAAGGCTCAGTTCTATACTTCAGTGTTCTATGAGAAGCAGCAGGGTATTGCAGTTAACGATGGCCGTACCGACTACGGTGGTCGTTTCAGTGCTACTTTGAAGCTGTTTGACGGATGGTTGGAGGTTCGCCCTAATGTTGAATACCGTCAGGCAAGCCGTGATAACAATGCACCTGATTTCCAGCAGGCTATGCGTAACAACCCAACCCGTTCACCATTCGATAAGGATTCTGAGAGTGGCTATCGCATTTGGACAGACGAGTCATTGGATTACAACGTATTGGCAGATTCTAAGTTGACCGATTACTATGGTGTTGATAAGTGGTTCATGCCAGAGGTTACCTTCAAATTGAATATCAAGCCTATTCCTGGTTTGTCATATCAGCAGGTATTCGGTTACGAGAACCGTCAGTGGGAGAACCATGTATTCCGTTCAAAGTATCATCGCGAGAGTGTAGCAAATAACTATAAGGGTTATGGTTACATGGGTTTCAGTAAGACCGAGAACAAGACATCTGAGGGTTACTTCTCTTATGTTCATGAATTTAATGGTGGCCATAATTTGAATGCTACAGCCGGTTACTCATACTTCGAGGCTAATGGAGACAACTTCAGCATGTCTAACTATGACTTCTCAGTAGATGGTATCGGTGTTTGGGATATGGGTAACGGTAGCTACCTGCGCGATGGAAAGGCAGGCATGAGCTCAGGCAAGAACATTACCGAGCGTCTGTTCTCTCTGTTCGGCCGTGTTAACTACTCATATCAGGATCGTTATATGGCATCTGCTTCATTCCGTCATGAAGGTTCTTCAAAGTTTGCAGTAAACAATCGTTGGGGTAACTTCTGGGCAGTAACTGCCGGTTGGCGTATTTCTAACGAGGCATTCATGAAGAATGTGGATTGGGTTAACGACTTGAAGGTTCGTTTCGGTTATGGTGTTACCGGTAATAATGATTTCGGTGCAACATTTACTGCAAACCTGTTGGGTTCTGATACTCTGTGGATGTTGCCAAACGGTTCATGGGAGAAGTCATACGGTAAAACTCAGAACGTAAACGACAATCTGGGTTGGGAGGAAAAGAAGGAGTGGAACGTTGGTATCGACTACTCTTTGTTCGACAACCGCCTGTATGGTAAGTTGGATGTTTATCGTCGTAAGATTGACGGCATGATTTATAGCGTTAGTGTGCCAATGCCTCCTTATACTCAGGGCAGCCAGTACCGTAACATCGGTAGTATGGAAAGTAAGGGTTGGGAGTTTGAAATTGGTGGCGACATCATCCGCAAGAAGGATTTGAACTGGAATGCCAAGTTGAATCTGAGCCACAATAGTGGAAAGATTCTGTCATTGTGGGGTGATGCTACTTATATCAATGGTAACGGTTTCGTTGCTCCTGGTACTCCTGGTGATGCTTCACGTATTGAGGCTGGTACCGAGATCGGCTCATTCTATACCTGGAAGTTTGCTGGTTTTGACGACGAGGGCGGTTTCCTGTTGTATAACAAGGACGGTCAGGTTATCCCTGCAAAGGATAAGACCGAGGGCGACAAGTTCTATAACGGCAGCTATACTCCTGACTTGATGTTAGGTTTCAATACCTCAGTAAGTTACAAGAACTTCGACTTGGGAGTAAGTATGCACAGCTGGTTAGGATTTGATGTTTTCAATACTTTGGATATGTACTATGGTATTCAGGGTAAGGGTAACTTCAACCTGTTGAAGTCAGCTTATGGTGAGTACAACCATATCAAGGGTGAGAAGCAGATCTGTGACTACTACATGCAGGATGGTTCTTTCCTGAAGATTGACGCTGTGACTTTGGGTTACACTTTCAATCTGGCTAAGGCTACCAACAACATGCTCGACCGCGTTCGTGTTTACACTACCTTGGGTAACCTGGCAACCATTACCGGTTACAAGGGTATGAATCCTGAGCAGAACGTAAACGGTTGGGATCAGGGTACTGAGCGCTTCTGGAGCAATTTCTACCCAGTATACCGTACCTATACATTAGGTTTGCAAGTTAACTTCTAAATAAACGCTGAATAAAATGAAAAAAAGAAATATTATTGGATTGTTCATGGCAGCGTTTGCAGCGCTGTTCCTGAATACCTCATGCAGTGTAGATCCAACATTCTACTCGCAGGTAACCCCAGAGACATTCTTTACTTCACAGGATGCCGTATGGGATCGTTTCAACCGTCCGTTTACACACTGGCGCTGGTACGCAGGTTACAATGAGACCTATTGGACAACTCAGGAGTTGGGTACCGATGAGTTCTGTCTGCCAACCCGTGGTAGTGACTGGTACGATGGTGCAAACTATCAGAAGTGGCATCACCATGATTTCACCGATCACATGAACTTTGTAGATGGTGCATGGAATCTGTTCGCACAGGGCGTGGCTCTGTCATGGGACGCACTGGAAGATTTGGCAAAGGTAGATTTCGATAAGTTGGGCTTCCCTGCAGGTTCACGTGAGTCAATGTTGAGCCAGCAGACAGCACTGGTGGCTGACTTCTATCTGCGTGGTTTGGATTTGTTCGGCGGTGTGCCATTGTATACTACTACCCAGAGCGAGGTTAAGGGTCGTTCTACTGACGTTGAGACTTTCAATTTCATTGATTCTCTGCTGACCGTGGCTATTCCTGACCTGCCAAAGAAGACAGTGATGGGCGAGAAGGAAACCGGTTTGATTCATCAGGCAGCTGGTGCTATGCTGCTGATGCGCCTGTATTTCAATGCAGAGGCATATATCGGTAAGCCTATGTATGCCGAGGCAGCAAAGATTGCTCAGGATTTGATCAGTGGTGTTTACGGTTCTTATGAATTGGATAAAGACTGGACAAAGACCTTCGGCTTCACCAATGATACCTCTCATGAGATTATCTGGTCAATTCCTAGTGAATATTCTAAGCTGGAGAACCGTGGTTATGCTATGTGGGGATGGACCGTTCCATACAACTATAAGGATTACCTGGGTGGTTTGCCTGATTCTGGTTCTAACAACGGTTTCGGTTTGCAGCCTGGTTTGGATCCAACCGGTAAGGCATACGACTTCAAATTATCTGGTCCATATAACAAGTTTAACGACTTGGATATCCGTAAGAAGAACTATGTATATTACGGTGGTGGCGAGTACGAGGGTATGTTTATTGCGGGTGAATTGGTTAACCCTGTAAATCCTGATTGGGTATGTACAGGTAGCCGCGAGTACGCAGGTCAGGTATTGAGCACCGTGGATATGGTTGGTTATCTGTCTAAAGTTGGTACCGCAGAGTTCCCAACAGCTGCTGATCTGGTATCTGATATCGGTCACGCTGAGGAGAACAGCTGTATCCGTCTGCAGAAGATTGTTCCTTCTCCAACCATCAACGAGAAGAACATGATGCACGAAGCAGATATTCCAGTAATGCGTCTGGCTGAGGCATACTATACACTGGCAGAGTGCCAGATGCGTATGGACAAGAAGGAAGATGCTGCACGTAACATTAACACTGTTCGTGAGCG
Organism: Bacteroidaceae bacterium; assembly: GCA_045628125.1. Lineage (GTDB taxonomy): Bacteria > Bacteroidota > Bacteroidia > Bacteroidales > Bacteroidaceae > Minthousia. Next base: position 9,750 of record JAZQPA010000157.1, on the reverse strand, counting down.
TTACTTCGAAGGTGCTGACCCAGATCCTGTGACTTCTACCAATTTGGACAAGTATCGTATGCTTGACGAGTGGATGATGGAGTTCCTGGGCGAGATGCGCCGTCGTACCGATTTGGTTCGTTGGAATGCTTACGTAACCGAGGATTGGTGGGATCATAAGGCAACAAACAATCAGAACTTCAATCGTTTCCCATTGCATTACGGTGTAATCGGTGCTAACAACTTGTTGCAGCAGAACCCTGGTTATTAATTGGTTAAAATTACATTAGTGGTTAACTGGGATAGGGGAATGGCCCCTATCCCGGTTTTACTGGTTCTTTACTGTATATTATGAAACAGATCAAGATAGCAGGTCCTTATCTGGCTGCACTTCTGGTGCTGCTAGCAGGTACTTGCTATTTTTATTTATTTGCTTGCTATCATTTCTGGGCACAGGAGGGGATGCAGGCTTTTCTTCCATCACAGTATGAGCTGTGTATGAAACCTGGCGGCTGCCTTCAGTACGTCAGCATGTACTTAACGCAGGAATTTGTCTCCTTGCCCGTTGCCGTGGCGGTTCCCGGTATTCTTCTGATGGGTGTTTGGTCCTGTTCGTACAGGATTTTACAATCCGTCCATTCCGATGCCATTAATTACGTGTTGGCCACTGCACTGACGGTTTTCCTTATGCAGGCTTACACCAACTATAATATCTTTATCGACGGCCTTCTTGGTCTTTTGCTGGTAGGCATTGCTGCTGTTGCCGGCCTTTGTTTTACTAAACGTTTATGGGTAAAGTCGCTTTATAGCGTGTTGATCACTGCCTTACTTTATTTCTTCGCGCAACAGGCATGTGTGTTGTTTGCAATTATTTGGCTCTTCATGCATCTTCAAAAAGGACGAAAGAACGTATTAGTTTCTTTAGTCGCTTTGCCTATAGCTTTGATTCTCAGCTATTACGGATTGTCACACGGTTGGTATTTCAGCCTTTACGAGGGAATATACTCCTTGGGTTACCAGCGTAGCCAGTTTCAGCCTTATGCGTTTGTGTATTATGTATGGATACGTTATCTTGCTGGTCTACTTGTAACAGGCGTGATGTGCTGGTTGATGCATTTTGTGTCCCGTTTTCAGATGCTGGTTCGTTGTGCTGCGGTTGTGGCTCCTGCCTATATGATTATGATGGGCTTTCCTAACCCCGATGCCATCCGTCAACATCAGGTTCAGCAGTTGGCTTACTGGAATCGCAATGACCAGCCTCAGTTTATCGAACATTTCTTCCAAGATCATCCCGTGACAGATTATGTGCAGTTGAATTATCTGAACTTGGCATTAGCGCGTCAGGAGGCATTGGCCGATCGCTTGTTCCTGTATCGCCAACATGGTCAGCAGGGTTTACTTACTGAATGGGATCGTACCGCTTTATTGAGTCAGGTATTGGGTGAGGTTCATTTTGCTATTGGAGATTATAGCATGGCCGAGAGCTATGCCACAGAGCAACTGTCTTTGAGTGTAAGGGGTGGAAGCGGCCCTGTGCTACAGCGTTTGGCCGAATGCGCTATATTACGTGCCGATAAACGCATTGCATCTAAATATCTCCATATATTGCAGGGTATGCCGCATTACCGTGATTGGGCTAATATTCGTCTTTCACAATTGAACAGTGTATCTTTGCCGCAAGGTGTCTACGCACAGCCGGATGCTTTGAGCAGTCAGCTTACAGTAGATAGCCTCTGGAACCGTCACGCACTAAATAACGAAATTGCTCAGCAATACCGAGGATGTGCCTATCTGCTTGGCGGTCAGTTGGATGAGTTTGAATCGTTCATCCTTGATTATCAGCAGTACCATCAGGGTCAGTTGCCTGTTTTCTTCCAACAGGCTGTCATGTATTTGGCTACAGAACACCGTGAATTATTGGATCAGGTGAAGGTAAGTGATGAGGTGCAACAGCAGTTCATGCAGTTCCTGAAAGACACTCGCAGTGCTCCTTCGCTGCAGTCCGTTCAGGATAGGTACGGCCGCACGTTCTGGTATTATTATATGCAACGTAAAATGCAGGAAAAGTCATGAAATCTATTATACCTATTATTTTTAGTGCCTGTATTATGGTGGCTTGTCAGGGTTCGTTGCCTCAGGCACGTCTGTTGCAGCAGGATGCTCCGTTATGGCCTGATTACAGTGGGGTTACCATACCTGCTAATATCTGTCCTCTAAACTTTACGCTTACTGACAGCCTTCCGGCCATAGCCCTTATCAGCAACGGCAGTGATGAGATTCGTGTGGATGCCCGTGATGGTGTGTTCGACATTCCTAAGAGTAATTGGAGAAAATTGCTCGAAAAGGCCAATACGCTGAATGTTACTGTTCTGCATCAGCAACAGGAAGGATGGGTGCAGTATCAGCCGTTTAGCATTCAGGTGAGTCGTGATGCCATTGATCCGGTGCTGGTGTATCGTCGCATTCAGCCAGCTTACCGTATGTGGGGTGAGATGGGTATATACCAGCGTAATCTGGAAAGTTTTGACGAGGATATCATCCTTTCAAATAGCCTAACGAACAACAGTTGCATGAACTGCCATTCGTTTAATATGCAGAATCCTGACCAGATGCTGTTTCATCAGCGTTCCACATATGCGGGAACCTATATGCTACAGCAAGGCAAGATAGAGAAACTGAACACTAAGGTTGATTCCTTGCCGTCGGCACTGGTTTATCCTTCATGGCATCCGTCAGGCCGTTATGTAGCTTTCAGTTCAAATGATATCAAACAGGATTATCATATTCAGGATATCAACCGTATCGAGGTGTATGATCAGGAGAGTGACGTGGTGGTTTATGATGTGCAGCAGCATACGATTCTGCTCAATCCGATGAGCCGTGGCAAGGATGCTTTCGAAACATTCCCGACCTTCTCTCCTGATGGGAATACCTTGTATTTCTGTTCCTCGGTAGCTCAGGATATGCCAATTGATTACCAGAAGGTTAAGTATGATTTGTGCATGCAGTCGTTTAACCCAAAGGATGGCACTTTCGGTAATCGTGTGGACACCTTGGTAAATGCCAGCAGACAGGATATGAGTATAAGTTTTCCGCGTGTTTCACCTGATGGTCGTTACCTGATGTACACCCAGGCATCATACGGTAATTTCAGCATCTGGCACAAGGATGCTGACCTGCATCTGATGGATCTTGTCAACCGTCAGGAACTGGACATGAGTTTGGTGAATAGCGATGATGTTGACAGTTACCATTCATGGAGCAGTTCCGGACGATGGTTTGTGTTTAGTAGCCGTCGTTGCGATGGTTTGTACACTCGTCCGTACCTGTGCCATATGGATGAGAATGGGCACATGAGCAAACCGTTTATGCTGCCGCAGCAGAATCCACGCATCTACCAGCTCTCGCTATATTCCTATAATATCCCTGAACTGGTTAAAGGCCCTGTCGAAACAGACGTTCGTGAACTGGTGGAAGTAAGCCGTTATCATTCCGGAACACCTGTTTCTGTGAAATAATGCCCTGTAACAGTGTTCCTGTTATTTCAGGTCAAGCGTTTCCTGAGCAATAGGTGTGGCGGTTCCCCACTTGTGTAGGGACACATCATAGTGATGGGCTGAAGGCTTGTCCAGCACCAGATAGGTCATGGTCTCATAACCTTCTTTCACCCATTTTTGGTCAATCCAGGTACCGGAGTTGGCGTACAGGCAGTCGCCCAAGTGGCCCTTGTCATGGTAAACCAGTCCTTTGTGGGTATGGCCAAACACTACGATACGTTTGTCCGATTTCTCATTCCGGAAGAACTCCAATGCTGCCATGCTGTCCAATATAGGGTCCACACCACCGGCCAATACCGCTGCTGCAAATGACATAGGTACCGGTACATGATTGATTTCCTGCAGTTTTTCCCAAGTGTCAGCCTTATAAATGCCACGCCACAGTACAGGCTCTTTCTCAACGATTGGAGCAATTTCGATTAGGCTGTAGCTTTTATGGTAAGGAGGGAAGAATCGGATAGGGATGTTTATCAGCAGGTCCATCATCTCCTCAACGCAACTGCAAGGTTTGGCTGTGAAAACGGCTGTCCATGCCATTTTGTAGATGAAGTGATTGGTCTCATCGTCTGGAGAATCAGCACGTGTAGTCATTGTTTTTTCGCCCGAAGTCATCAACTGAGCCACATAACGCGCACCCTCACAGAATTGCTCGTAAGTCAATGAATTATTACCGGCAGCACGGGTCTTTTTATCGAAAAGCTCCATGGTAGAAGGGTCGGCCAGAATGGCGTCCATGTTCCCATAGAACTCCACGTCATCGGCATAGTGATGATTGCGCTTGTTCCAACCCAGCGATGCGGCATATTTAGACACTGCATAGCCGATAGGCAACAAACCGCCAGGTGTAGTGATAGGGTTAGGCATACCGTTGAAATCGTAGCGGTGACCGTGCTCGATAACCACCTCGTTCATACCTTTTGGCGTATAGGCTCCCAAACCCTCGGCATCGCGTGCCTGAGTGAAAAGGCCTGGCAGATAGGTGTCAAAATCGGAAGCCGAACAGGTCATATCATGATTGCCAGGAGTATATACCAGTTCCACACCCGCCTGCTTTACACGACGGAATGCATCAAAAATGGGCTGATTATCACGCACCAGTACCTCGAAGAAATCAGAAGGAGAGTCGGATTCCTCTCCATTCACATCTACAAATGGAGCCACGTGTGTAGGAGCCACCCATTCGTCCATCATATCGCCAGCCACCACCAATGTGCCATACTGGCTACTCTGAGTGGCCACCCAATCCAGGAACTCCACCAGCCTTTGCCGGTTTTCAATGTGCCATCCCCATTCGCCTTCTACAGCTCGTTGGTCGCAAATATGTATATCGCTGATAACGATAACTTTTTTGGGTGCATCAAACACCGGTTCGATATGGATATCATCCTTACAGGAGAATATGGTAAGGGACAAAACAGCAAATGTGTATGCCCATTTATTGCAGAGTTTCATATACTGATATATCTATTCAATTTATTTCGGGGCAAATGTAGTTACTTTTTTGTTGGTATCCTAATTAATCAGGTGGTATTTTTAGGGATACCCCCGAAAGGTGCGATGAACATAAATCAAGAAAACCGACTTTTTTTGCTGTTCTTTGTCCAATCATTATCGCATGAGTGTAAAAGGCGGTAACTTTGCGCCGATTTTAAATCGGATAAAGCAATGAATAAGATTCAGACAATGTTTGTAGCTGCCGTATGTGCAGCATTCTGTTCCTGTGCAAGCCAGGAAACTAAGGTAGAGGCAGTAGCCGAGGAACCGGTAGAAACCCATGTACTGCACGCACAGGATGTTGATCCTCTGTCACCTGATCAGGTTATCAATCTGCTGAAGGAGGGTAATGCCGCTTTCGTTAGCCATAAAGAGACTAAGCGTGATGCTGTAGCTCAGCTGAAGGAGTCTGCTCAGGATGGTCAGCATCCATTGGCTATCGTACTGTCATGTATTGATGCGCGTGTACCTGTAGAGATTATCTTCGATAAGGGTGTGGGTGATATTTTCGTTACCCGTGTAGCTGGAAATGTGGTAAGTCCTGATGTTTTGGGTAGTATGGAGTATGCTTGCGAGCACTCAGGCTCAAAGGTTGTAGTGGTAATGGGCCATAAGAACTGTGGTGCTGTTCACTCTGCTGTAGAGGATGTTCAGGCTGGTAACATGACTCAGATGCTGGCTAAGATTAAACCTGCCATTGCTACCAGTAAGGAAGCCGGTCATGAGGAAGGCGCTGATTTGGAGAACGCAGTGGTTTATGAGAATGTAAAGAACATGATCAAAGCTGTTCGCGAGGGTAGTGCCATCATCACTGAACTGGAGGAAGAAGGTAAGGTTAAGGTGGTAGGAGCCGTTTTCGATCTGGAGACAGGCGAGGTTGAGTTCCTGTAATTACACTTCTTTGTCACAATATAAAGGCTGGAGATTTTCTTCAGCCTTTTTTATTCATAATATTTGGCAAAACAACAGACAATTCTTATTTTTGTATCATTAATTATCAAAACAATGAGACAGATATTACTATTCCTCCTTCTGTTGTGTCCTGCTTGCCTGATGGCGCAGATGCATACCTTTATTCCTAAAGTACAATATACCCTTTCGGACGATTTGGATTGGTACCGCCGTTATGAGGGAGAGATTCAGGGTCTTCGTGACCGTGATAAGGATGTGACGGATTTTACTTGCGATGCTTTGTTCGTGGGCAGTTCCTCTATCCGTATGTGGAAGACTCTGCAGGAAGATTTTTCAATGCTGAAGGTTGTGAACCGTGGTTATGGTGGGGCCACCATCCGCGATATCCTATACAATTACTCTTCTGTGTTCAGTAAATACCAGCCACGAAACATTGTGTTCTATTGCGATAATGACATTTCCGGCGGTGGAAACAAACATGATGTTACAGCAGGTGAGTGGTATGACCTTTACCGCACGTTTTTCCAGCAGGTGCATGCCGATTATCCTGAGGCTAAAATATATGCACTGTCCATTAAATACTCTGGAAACCGTGCAAAAATCCGTGACACACAGAAGTTGGTGAATGCCTTACTGAAGGAGTATTGTGATCAGCAGCCTTGGCTGACTTATGTGGACGTTACATCCACCTTGTTGCTACCTGATGGTACTCCTGATAATACTCTTTTCTTGCAGGATCAGCTTCACATCACCCGTCAGGGCTACACCCTCTGGACAAATGCTATTCTGAAAGCGGGGTTGAAATAAATCGACTCATGTCTTTTCAGTCATAACTTATGACTGGCGTTTGGCACCCCCCCTCAGGAATATCCCAATTAATATGGGATAGGTTCTAGGATTTCCTCGCCGCAGAACTCGCGCTTATAAAACATGGGGTAACCTAAGGAAGCCGGAATAACGGTTTGATTTACCCGTTTGAGATATGTGAATTGGGGAGCCCCGAAATCGAAACTACGCCCATAAAGAAGTATGATGCCACGGTGGTGGTCAATTTGCCAGAAACCACCACCGTAGCATGTGTTTTCGCCTCGTGGAATCAAGTCGCGGTGCAACTGCACATCACCGAATTCCAGGACGCCATTCTCTGTGATAATGAATTTGTTCATGCTTTACAGGAAAGCATATTTCAAGATGAATAGGGTAGCCAGTATGACCATACCTACATTCAGCTCTTTGTAACGGCCGGAGATGACACGCAGCAGCATATAGGCAATCATACCCATCAGAATACCGTCAGAGATGCTGTACATCAGTGGCATGAAAGAGATGGTGATGAAACATGGTACTGCATCAGCAAAATCCTCGAAATGCAACTTGCGAACATCCTGCATCATCATTACACCTACCAGGAACAGGGCAGCAGCTGTTGCCTCGCTTGGGATGGCCAGGAATAATGGAGCAAAGAACAGTGCCAGAAGGAAACAACCGGCAGAAACCAATGAGGTCAGACCTGAACGGCCACCGGCATTTACACCAGAAGCGCTCTCTACATAAGTGGTAACGGTTGATGTTCCCAGCATAGCACCTACGGTTGTACCTACTGCATCGGCCATGAATGCTTTCTTCAAACCAGGGATATTTCCCTGCTCGTCCACCATACCTGCACGGGTGCTTACACCAATCAGGGTACCGATGGTATCGAACATATCAATGAAAAGGAATGTCAGCACGCAGATGGCCATATCGATGGATAATACGCTGCTCCACTCAAACTGCATGAAGATAGGAGCGATGCTTGGAGGAGTGTCAACCAATCCGCTGAGATTGGTAACGCCCAATGGAATACCTATAAGGGTGGTAGCTACGATACCGATAAGCAGGGCGCCGGTTACATTCTTGATGAGCAGCACGGCAGAGAGGATAATACCGAAACAAGCCAGCAGTACAGCTGGTGAGTGCAGGTCGCCTAAGGTCACCAGAGTAGAGTCACTGGCAGCTACAATTCCACCGTTTTTCAAACCGATGAAGGCAATGAAGAAACCGATACCCGGTGAGATGGAACGGCGAAGAATGAGTGGCATACTATCCACAATCTTCTGTCTTAAACCGGTAAGTGTCAAAAGAATAAATATAATACCCTCGAGAAATACTGCAGTCAGTGCAAACTGCCAGGTATAACCCATGGTCAGTACAATTGTGTAGGCAAAGAATGCGTTAAGGCCCATGCCCGGTGCCAGAGCGAAAGGCAACTTGGCATAGAATGCCATGATGAGAGTACCAACCACTGCCGATAATACGGTGGTGGTGAATACAGCACCCTGATCCATACCGGATGCAGACAGGATGAGCGGATTGACGGCCAGAATATAGGCCATGGTAAGGAATGTGGTGATGCCACCAATCACCTCTTTCTTTACGGTGGATGTTTTAGGGTCAAAACCCAGCAGTTTGGTTAGCATAGTGTTTAGGTTTTATAATTAAGGTTTGATTCTACAAAGTTAGCCGTTTTTTATTCTCTGCACAAATCAATTGTAGAAAACTTTTTTGTATATTTGCAACGGTATGAAAAAGAAGAGCTTCATCATCGACTGGACGGATGTATTTACAGAGGTGGTCATTTTGTTTATGACCATCTTCATCCCTACGCTTATCATGATGGCTATTGGTAATTCGTGGACTGAAGCGTTCTTCAACCTGAAATATGCCATTCCGCCGCTATTCACCATTCTGGGCGGCTTCCTGATCAACTATTACTGGCTAATTCCCAGTTTCCTGATTAAAAGGCGGTCTAATGTCAAATTCTGGACATTATGCATCTGTATCTATTTGCTGCTGTCGGCAGGTGCTCATATACTGGGTTATTACATCTATCCGTCAGTAGTGGAACCAGGCGGTCTGCCTCACATGCCGGCTGAGCTGCTCATCGCTTTCCAGTTGAGCTATATTCTGTTTAACGTGCTGCTGATTATGGCGGCCATGTCGCTGCGTTTCCGCCAGCATACCCGTACCTTGGAGTTGGAGAAGGTTGAGCAGGAAAAGGAACAGGCTCAGAACGAGTTGCTGCGCCTGAAGGGACAGCTGAATCCACATTTTCTGTTCAATACGCTAAACAATATTTCCTCATTATCTGCCTTTGATCCGGATGCCACACAGGAATCCATCAGCCGTCTGAGTGATATGCTGCGCTATGTGCTGTACGATTCTTCTACGGATATGGTACCGCTGCATAAGGACATCGAGTTTATGCAGAACTACATGAACCTGATGCAGATACGCTACGAGGACACGCTTAAGCTGGAGGTGCAGATGCAGGTGAATAATCCGGAAAGGATGATACCGCCAATGCTGTTTATCTCGCTGCTGGAGAATGCGTATAAATATGGTGCGACCAGCCTGCACGACTGCCGTCTGAAGGTGGTGCTGGGCGATGAAGACGGCAATGTGCACTTTACGATAGAGAACACACTGCTTACTGAGCAGGAGATGGCCAGCAAGAAACGCGGAGGTCTGGGACTGGAGAACCTTCGCAAGCGACTGGAACTGGTGTTCCCAGAGAAGCATTCGTTTACCTGCGGCATTCATGATGGAGTGTACAAGGCTGACGTGGTGTTAATGTTTAACTGAACGGTATGGAAAAACTAAACTGTATTATAGTGGATGATGAGCCTCTGGCTATCAAGTTGATGCGCAGCTTTGTGGAGCGCACGCCCTTTTTGGAACTGAAAGGGGCGTTTCTAAATCCGATGGATGCGCTGGCAGCGGTTAACGAGGATATTCAACTGATTTTCCTGGATATCAACATGCCGGG
>JAZQPA010000156.1:0-8829 GCA_045628125.1 Bacteroidaceae bacterium | reverse complement strand
GGTTTCGGCTACCGAGACCATTGGTGATACCAGTGCTTTGGCTAACGGTGCATTGGGCCGTGACCCTCATAAATCAGAGTTGGGTGCTGCTGTGGCATGTGACGGTTTTGTAAGTACCATTGCCGGTCTGTTCGGTTGTACACCTATCACCTCATTCAGTCAGAACGTAGGTCTTGCAGCCATGAGTAAGGTAGTGAACCGTTTCACCATCGCTACCGGTGCGGGTATCATGATTCTGGGCGGTATCTTCCCAGCTATCGGAACCTTGCTGACCACCATTCCTCAGTGCGTACTGGGTGGATGTACCGTAATGATGTTCGGTTCTATCCTGTTTGCCGGTTTCGGCATGATGGCACGTACCGGTTTCTCACAGCGCAACATGGTGATTGTCTCTCTGTCACTGAGTATCGGTTTGGGCTTCACTCAGGCTACACAGATGTTTGAGGTGTTCCCACAGATCATTCAGACCGTATTTGCTGAGAACTGTGTGGCAGTGGTATTCCTGCTGGCAGTTATCCTGAACCTGGTTCTTCCTAAGGATGTAGAATAAAAAAATAAGCACAATAAAAAAGCCCGCTGGATTTCAGCGGGCTTTTTTTATTACTGCAATTTGACGTTGATGTTTTCCTTTCCTCCTAAGGATTTCAGGTTCAGTGTCAGGGTGGCACTGGATGGTGAGTTGGTCAGCACGGTATAGCGGAATGTGGTCACGCTGTTACCCTTGGTGCGGAACTCCACTTTCTGGCCAGCTACATAAGCGGGCTTGATGTAACCTGCACGATAGTAATTGGTCTCCTCAGGTTCCTTGGTCTCAGTAGGCTCTACCAGGGTACCGCCCTTGACAGATGCCTCGATCACATCAGGAATATTGTGCTTCATCATCACACCGCGGTCGCTGGCAGTAGGGAAGGTCTTCTCGTTGACCAGATCCACCTCCACCTGATACAGGTTGTTGGCCAGTTTCTTGACTACAGGGTTGGTGAACTTCAGCTCCGGAAGCTGCTTCATATACTGCAGGATAAGGCGGCTCTGACGCATAGCCTCGTCTTCCATGTAACGTGGAGGAGGGGTACGGCCGATGTGTTTCTTTGGGGTACCGCCAATCCAGATCTTACCCAACTGAGGGTGATCGAAGGTGTGAGGCTTAACCCATGCATCATCGCCCAGATCCATCTTGATCCAGCGGTTGTACTCGTTGTCATCCACATAACCGTCATTGTTGCTGTCGGCCATTGGCACATTGTGGTCCCAAAGCTCGATAAGCAGAGAGTAGGCACCCATCAGATAATAGGTACTTCCCAAAGTCTCGCCATAGGTGTTTCCGGATACTGGAGTATAATCCTTCAGGATATAGTTGGCATCGTTCACCATCTGGGTAACCACCTGAGCATCGTGGGAATAACCTGCACGTGCACGGTAAGGAGCCTTGAATGCCCACTGATCCTCGCCCGGAGCAGCCTTTGGTGCAGCAATATCACCCTCACCAGGACCCTTCTCAGAAGGAGGGAACATGTACATGATCTCACGGCCATAGTTGTGGTAGTTCACATCCACCAGAATGTTCTTGTGGCTGTATACAAAGTTCCACATGTTGCGGGTTACAGGCTCAGACAGTGGGTAAGCCTTACCCAGGTTCTTGCGGAAATCGAATGGGAACACACGGTTAGGGTCAATACCGCCCAGGTCGTCATCGGCCATGCGGCCATCGCCATCGTTATCGAAACCCTCGGTACCCAACAGGCGGAAACGCTGTCCGTCCCACCAGTCGTCCTTGGCAATACGTACGAAACGCAAACCGTCCTTGGTCAGGCGGTAATCGCCATTGGCATCCTCGGCATACATGTTGCTCAACTGGCCATCGCCATCCACATCCTCGGTCATATCCTCGTCATACAAGCCATCCTTATCGTCATCCACAGGACGGAAAGGCTCGCGGGGATTGTTCTCGGTGTTAGGGAAACGCACGTAGCTGTCCACTGCATCGATATTCACAGCAGGCAGTACATAAACGGTAGAGCGTGCCAGGATGGAAGCCACCTCAGGATCGGTCTCGGAACGGGTACACAGGTACCACGCCAGATACATGGCATCGGTCACACCGTTCACCTCGTTGCCATGAACGGCACCATCAATGTAAACGGCAGGCTTGTCGGTGTCCTTACCGGTACGGGTATCGGTAATGGTAAGCAGCAGCTGCTCACGGCCCATGCGGCTCTTGCCGATGCTCTCCACCTTACATACATTAGGATATTGCTTGGCCAGACGCTTCATGATGTCCGACAGCTCGTCATAATTATAATAGCGCTTCCAGTTGATGTAGAAATCACTCTCGCCATGCTCACCGCCAAAATTGGTCTGAATCTTACTCTGAGCCATGCCGCTTAGGCTGATACAGGCAAGTGAAGCGAATAAAAACAGTTTCTTCATAAGGCTCAGTATTTAATGTTCTGCATTACAGTACCACCCTTCAGTGAGGAGGCTACAATCTTCAAACTCTCATTGCCCTCAACGGCTACCACCCACTTCAGGGTCTTGCGGTTCTGGCCACGGAAACCCGGAATGGACTCGGTACCGTACAGGTTGCCCAACTTCTCGCAAACACTTCCGCTGATGACCTTCATCTTGTTCTGGCCGCCAATGATCCAAGCCACATCGCCACGGTTGAACGCATAGTTCTCGGTGTTCTGAAGGGCTGAAGGCAGAGGACCGGCATTCACGATATCGGCACTTACCTCCACAATCTTGGTGGAACCGGCAGTAGAGGTGACCTTAGCCTGTACGTTCTCAATGCCGATCTGTGGCATCATGCCGATACAGTAACGGTCAAACTGCCACTGACGCTCGCAGATGACGCGCAAAGGCTCACCCGGATAGGCGTTGTTAGGACCTACCTCGGCAATCCAACCGCCAACCTCTACATCACCATACTCAGGATGCTTGGCTTTCTGCCAGTCCAGATACAGCTTATGGTCGATAGCGTACTTCAGGATGCCACGCTGGTAATCGGTACCTTCCAGGTCCTTCAGCTCAGCAATCTCGTGACGAGGATTCCACAATTCGGTAGCAATAGACAGGATACCGCACTGCTTGTACAGCCAGTCCAGCAACAGACCCGCATACTCACCACCTGGCTCATAAGCTCTACGCCAGATGCTGTTCAGATCCTTGCTCTCCATCAGTTCCTGGTATTTCTTGCCCAGAATCTGGTCGTAAACCACCAGGTCGCGAGGTTGGAAACCCTTATCATCAGTAGAACCCAGCGGACGGTACACATGACCACCCTGAGTGTGATACTCGTTCACCATATATATATTAGGGTGAGTTACGAAGAACTCGCACATGGCCTGAACCTCCAGAGCCTCGGTGGCATAGTTGCCGCTACCTGAAGGCATCAGGGTCTTGGTATTCCACCAAGCCTCAGGGAAATTACGGTTCATATCGATACCCTTATCATTCTTGGCCTCCCAGATAACACTGTAGCGCTCTGATTCAGGAATATCGCGAGGAGCGCGGAGCATCATGCGGCTGTCGTTAGGGTCCTTGTAGTAGTAACCCTTAGGATCCTTGTAGCGCACCTGAGTCCAGCGTCCGTCATTGTTCAGGTCCTTGCGGTCCACCTTTCCCTCCTGATACATGGAGTTGGTACGCTGGGTAGCACCCAGTTCCACGGTATTGTACAGACCATCCACATTGATAGCAGGACAAACATACAAAACCTTGTCGTCCACCATCTTGGTAATCTCGGCATCCTTGCCGTAACCGGAAACCACCTGATCAATGAAATACAGGCAAACCTCATTACCTGTCATCTCATTTCCATGGGTACATCCGGTAATCATGTAGGCAGCCTTACCCAAATCCAGGTCGGTTACCGGTGGGTTAGGCACCTCCAGCAGGCGCTCGTGTACCAGTTTCTTCTCACGGTCCAGTGTGGTACCGGTTTTCTTGTTGGTAATGGTCAGCACATACATAGGGCGTCCCTGGATACTGTGACCAATCACCTTCAACTCTGTAATGTCAGGATAAGCCTTGTTTACCGCCTTCAGGAAATTGACTGTACCCGTATAACCGTGGTACTTGTCAAAACTGATCGGTACTTTAGGCCCGGCCCATACCGTACCCTGAAGCAGGCATAAGGCCATTCCTGTAAGAAGTAGATTCTTTTTCATTTTTGACTATAATTGTATTTGTTAATCAAATTCGCTGACAAAGTTACGCAATTATTGAAAATTTCTTTACTAATTGTCAATAATATTTGGCTGAATTGTAAAATGTCTTTATATTTGCTGACGATATTTTTACAAAAGCAAATTGTTATGAAGAAATTATTAGTTTTGTGTTTGGGACTGATCATGGCTACCGGCCTGATGAATGCCCAGAGTTATCCTACTGCTGCAGCCGATGTATCTCCACTGCTGACAGGTGAGACCATTGAGGATACCCCATTGTTTAAGGCTGACGGACAAGAAGTGTCACTGTACAGTCTTCAGGATAAGCCAACCGTTATGGTGTTCTATCGCGGAATCTGGTGTTCGAACTGTGTGAAACATTTCAATCAGGAGTTTAAGGACAACCTGCAGGCTATTGAGGCTATGGGTTACCGCCTGATGCTGATTTCATGCGACCAGGGTGAGTCACTGAAGGGTATTGCTGAGCAGACCGGAGTGCCAGTATCTTATTTCTATGGTGATAAGAACAATGCGCTGAGCAAGAAGATGGGTCTGGCATGGGCACAGCAGGACCGCCTGAAAGAGAGACTGATGCAGAGCTCGGAGAATACCAATACCGATGCGTTGCTGCCTGTTACCGCCATGTATATCGTGAATACCGCTCACGAAATCCGATTTGCGGATATTCGTCCGCTGGCTATTCCGGTGGCCAAGCGAATTCCCGCCAAGGAGTTCATGCCGATTCTGAAAGTATATGCTGAATAAATAAAAAAGCCCCTCCAAACGGAAGGGCTTTTTTTTTACACCTATTTTTATTGATTACTTCTTCAGTACCACGGTATTCAGACTCTGAGGAGCCAGGGTTACGTTCTGTACAGACTCAGCAATGGTCAGAGCCAGAGTGACAGGCTCGTCAGTAGCATTTCCTGCCAGTACCACCACACTTCCATCTGTGTTCAGGAAGGCCATCATATCGGCATACTCACTACCCAGATTCAACTTCTTTGCACCAGGCAGCACATAATGGCTGGCGTGCTTTAGGGTGTAGTAGTCTGGGGTATAGGTGTAGGTCTTCTTGTCCTTGTCCACGGTAACCAGTGAGTTCTGGAACCATCCCCAAGTGCTGGAAACATTGTCGAACAGCGAGGTGTTCCAATAGAAATAGCTGTTGATACCATTGCCCAGGTAATGCTTCATCAGGTCCCATGCATGCATAGCGCCCTCCCAGTTATTCAAACCGTTACCGCATTCCTGCTCACTCTGAACCAGTTTCAGCTCAGGGTGCTCCTTATAAATAGTAGGCAGCGCATCCTTACCGGCCCACTGGAATGACACACCCTTGATGTACTTCTTGCTGTCAGGATCGTTCAGCAGGGTATCCACCTTCAAAGGATCAGCACGCTCCACGGTACCGTAATATACATCTACACCTCTCTTCTCCATCTCAGGACCCAGATATTTACCCACAAAGGTATTCAGGTCTTCTGATGTCCAGCAGCATGAAGGGAAGTTCTGTGCAGAGTTCATCTCGTTCTGAGGCATGACCATAAACACGTTGATACCCTCGGCACGGTAAGCATCCACATACTTGCCAAAGTAGCGTGCATATGCATCCAGGTATTCAGGCTCCATAATGAAAGAGGTGACATTCTCATGACCTTCCTTGCCTATGATACCGTCATTCACCTTGCGCTCCATGCGGAAAGCCAGAGGGCCCTGTGAGAAGAAACCGCTGGTATTGCTTACCGAACCGGCTTCACCTGGCTTAATCTGCTTTTCAGCCTCTTCCTTTCTCTTGGCCATGAAGGCGTTAAACTGATCCACCATCTCCTGGGTGACAGGATTCTCGCAATAGGTGCCGTTCTTCTTCATCCAGCGTGGAGGACACCATGGTGAGCCCCAGATCTTCAGGTCAGGATAGTACTGCATGGCCTTCTTGATCATTGGGATGATGGTGGCACGGTCGTGATCGATGGTGAAATCCTTCAACTCAAAATCGCCTGGGGTCTCATCAAAAGAGTACCAGTCGATGGCAAAGTCGTTAGCACCGATACCCATACGGCCCATGATGAAGTTGGCACCCTTTCCTGGTTGGAACAGCTCAGCAAAAATCTCGTCCATCTCGTTGTCTTTCAGGGTAGAAAGCGACTGCCATGCCAGTTCATTGAAACAGGTACCGAAACCGTCCAAAGTCTGTGCGGTATTATTCAAATCGATATTTACAGCAATGGCACCTTCGGCAGCAGGAGTGGTCACTTCCTGTACTTGCCAGTAGTTGTCACGCTCTGATTTGACCATCTCGGCTACCTGGTAGCTTTTGGGTCCGCTGCACGATGCCAGCATCATACCGGCCATGCCTGCAGCAAATAACTTAGTGTAGAGTCTCATATATAAAGGTTTGTTTAAATTTTCCTGCAAAGGTACAGTTTTTTTCATTATCTTTGTAACCGAACGTTAACTAATAAATCTTTTTGACATGATTCAGAGACTGATAGATTTCCTGAATGCATCGCCAGTGAACTTTCTGGCGGTTCAGGCACTGAGTGATATTCTGGATGCCAACGGTTTCCAGAAGTTGGATCCTACATCGGCCATGGCGGAACTGCAACCAGGCGATCAGGTGTATGTGACCAAGAACGACAGCTCGCTGTATGCTTTCCGTATCGGTAGTAAGCCATTGGCAGAAAACGGTTTCCATGTGATTTGCGCACATTGCGACTCACCCACTTTCCGCATCAAACCGAATGCTGAGCTGATAGGACAGGGAGGTATTGTGCGACTGAACACCGAGGTGTATGGTGGTGCTATCCTGAGTACCTGGTTTGACCGCCCATTGAGTCTGGCTGGCCGTGTGATTCTGCGTACCGATAATCCTATGCAGCCCGAGACCCGTCTGCTGCATGTGAAGCGTCCGCTGATGCAGATTAGTAATCTGGCCATCCACTTCAACCGTCAGGTGAATGATGGTGTGAAACTGAGCAAGCAGAAGGACATGCTGCCTATTCTGGGTATGCTGGATGCAACCGAGGATCCTGAGGTAGTGCTGAATCTGATCTGTGATGAACTGGAGGTGGAGAAGCAGGATATCCTGGATTTCGACCTGTATCTGTACGATACCACTCCAGCCTGTACATTCGGTTTGCACAACGAGCTGATTTCCAGCGGACGATTGGACGATTTGAGCATGGTTCATGCCGGCCTGGAAGCCCTTTTGGCTGCTGATCATGATCCAGAGACCACCCAGGTTCTGGCTATTTTTGATAATGAGGAGACCGGTTCACAGACCAAGCAGGGTGCCGGAAGTCCATTCCTGAGCCATATCCTGCAGCGGATGGTACTGGCACAGGGCGGTACCATGGATGATTATTATCGTGCTGTGGAGAATGCCTTTATGGTTTCGGCAGATAATGCCCATGCATGGCATCCTAACTATAATGAGAAATTCGACCCATCCAACCATCCGGTTTTGGGTGGCGGTCCTGTGATTAAGTTCAATGCGGCTCAGAAATATGCCAGTGATGCTGCATCTGCTGCCGTATTTGCCAGCATCTGCGAGAAGGCCGGTGTGCCTTGCCAGCGTTTCGTGAACCACAGCGATGTGGCTGGTGGAAGCACCTTGGGTAATATCCTGGCATCATCTCTGCCATTGAGAGGTGTGGATATGGGTAATCCGGTTCTGGCTATGCATAGTGCCCGCGAGACTGCCAGTGTGGATGACCACATTTATTGCGTGGGTGCGTTTACGCAATTCTTTAATCTTCGATGACAACGGACTGGGCTTTGCTTTCCTAAGTCCGCATGGCGTCTGTTGTCTGTTGACTGTTGACCGTTGACAATAAAAAATGGGGTAACGATTGGTTACCCCATTTTTTATTAATCTTCTAAAGCTTGCTGTAAATCGGCAATCAAATCATTCTTGTTTTCCAATCCGCAAGAGATGCGAACCAATCCTGCTGGGATTCCTGCTTCCAGCAACTGCTCCTCGCTCATCTGTCGGTGAGTACTGGTGGCTGGATTCAGGCAGCAGGTACGTGCATCGGCTACATGTGTCTCGATAGCAGCCAGTTTCAGGCGCTTCATGAAGGCCTCGGCTCCGGCACGACCACCCTTAACCACGAAACTAACCACACCACAACCGCCATTAGGCATGTACTTCTGAGCCAGCTCGTGATATGGGTCGCTTGGCAAACCAGGATAGTTTACCTGCTCTACCTTTGGATGGTTACTCAGGAACTCGGCTACAGCCTGACCGTTCTCCACATGCTTTGGCATGCGCACGTGCAATGACTCCAGACCCAAGTTCAGGATGAAGGCATGCTGTGGGGACTGGATGCAACCGAAATCGCGCATCAGCTGTGAGGTACACTTGGTGATGAATGCACCCTCCTTGCCGAACTTCTCGGCATAGGTAATACCGTGGTAGCTCTCATCAGGAGTACACAGACCAGGGAACTTGTCGGCATGTGACATCCAGTCGAACTTACCGCTATCCACAATAGCACCACCTACTGCAGCACCATGACCATCCATATATTTAGTGGTGGAATGAGTCACGATATCAGCACCCCATTCGATAGGGCGGCAATTGACTGGAGTAGGGAAGGTATTGTCCACAATCAATGGCACACCATGACGATGAGCCACGCGGGCAAACTTCTCG